>JBJMGZ010000679.1:0-5200 GCA_045807605.1 Thermoanaerobaculia bacterium
GGCCAGGTCACGGACGCGGTGCCTTTCGCGGAGATCCCGCAGCTCCTGGACGGGGTTCCGCCGGGTAAGGAAGACCTCTTCAAGCTGGAGGCTCCGCTCGCGGTCGAGGCCAGTCCGCCGCGATCGGGCTTCTTCCCCTTCAACAAGTTCAGCACCACCCCGTTGCTCGCGCAGGCGTCGCGGGCCGCCCGGGAGGAGTCGGTGCAGGGATTCCCCTCCGGAGACGGGGCCGACGTGCGGAAGCGCCTGATGGTCGTCCCCAACTGCCATGTCACCCGGCTGATCACGGACGTTGCCGGCGGCAAGGCGCACGTCACGGGCGTGCTGACGAATCAGGGCTTCATCCCTCTGCCGCCTCACGGGGTCGCGGTGATTGCTCTGGGAACGATCGAGTGCGCCCGGGTCTCGCTGCTGTCGTTCGGCGGCATCACGAACTATCCCCTGATCGGCACGAACCTGATGGCGCACCTGCGTTCGAACATGGCGATCCGCGTGCCGCGCACCGCGCTCAAGTTCCTCAAGCCGAGCGAGAAGGACCTTGAGCAGTCCGCCCTGTTCCTGAAGGGGCGCCACACGCACCCGGATGGCTCGGTCGGCCACTTTCACCTGCAGATCACGGCGTCGGCCGGCGGTGGTGGCCTGGGGACCAACAGCGATGCCGAGCTGTTCCAGAAGATCCCCGACATCGATCTTCAGCGGCCGTTCCGCGCAGCGGACCTCAACCATGTCGTGATCACGCTGCGCAGCATCGGCGAGACGCAGCCGCAGAATCCGCAGAACCGGATCTCCCTCAAGCTCGACGCCCTCGACGAGGCGGGCGTGCCGCGCGCCTTCGTGGAGATCGGCGATGCGCGGGAGCCCGAGAAGCCGACCGACTCGCCGCAGACGAAGAACGACCGGGATCTCTGGAACGCGATGGACAAGGCGGCGGAAGAGGTGGCGAAGGTGTTCAACGGCGGCACCCTGCCCGAGGTGCTGAGCAACGCGCGCGACGGCATGGGGACGACCCATCACGAGGCTGGTCCGCTCTGGATGGGGGTGGACCCGGCGAAATCGGTGACCAATCCGGACGGGCGCTTGCACTTCGCCGACAACGCCTACGTGGCCGGCCCAGCCCTGTTCCCGACGGTCGGCTCGCCGAATCCCATGCTCACCGGCACGGCGCTGGCGCGGCGCACGGCCGACAAACTGCTCGCCTCGATGCCGCATCCGGTGCCGCCTGCGCCCGAGCCGGGCTTCACCTACCTGTTCGACGGCACAGTGGACACGTTCAAGCAGTGGCAGCGGGCAGGCACCACGAGCACGTTCGTTCTCGCCGACGGAGCGATCGTGGCCTACCCCTCGGGCGAGTACGCGGTGCTCGTCTATGCCCCCAAGGGATTCACCAACTTCGTCCTACGTCTCCAGTTCCGCCTGGACGCCCCCGACGACAATTCCGGCGTGTTTGTCCGCTTCCGGTACCCGTTCAAGAGCTGGCCCGATCTGGCGGGAAACCCCGCGGTCCAGAACAACCGGGGCCGGGTGGCAGAGGTCACGGGCTACGAGGCCCAGATCGACGACCTCGGGAGGCCGGACGATGCGAACAAGCACCGCACGGGCGCCATCTACGACGTCGAGATCGGGGCCGGAGCGGGACAGCAGCAGTACCAGCGCCCTGCCCCGTTGCCGCCGGACGTCTGGCACGACTATGAGATCGAGGTCACGGGCGAGCTTTACAAGGTGAAGCTGAACGGCCAGCTCACGTCGACCTTCACGAACACCGATCCGAAGCGCGGCCGGCCGGCCTCGGAGGACCCCTTCTTCGGCTTCCTCGGCGTCCAGTCGCACACGGGTCTGACGGCGTTCCGCAATATCCGGATCAGGGAAACCTGATCGGGGGGCCTTCCGCACGAAACCAGGAAGAGCCCGATGCGGATCCTCCACATGACGACGGAGTTCCCTCCGGTGGTCTTCGGGGGGCTCGGAACGGCAGTGGGCGGGCTGGTCCACGCGCTGACCCGCGCCGGGGATGAGCTGGGTGTGCTGCTCGTCGGAGGGGGTTTGGCGACGGGCTACGGCAAGCCCACGGCGGGGGGAACCGATCGGCCCGCCAGCGCCGATCCTGACATCACCTTCTTTCAGATTCCCTGGACCGGGTCCGTTGAGGAGGCCGTGCGGATCGCCAGGGATTGGCGCGCCGACCTGGTGCACCTGCACACGGCCTGGATCTGGTCCTTCGCGGAACCCGTCCAGGAGTCCGGCATTCCTGTCGTCTACACCGCCCACTCCGTGGATCGCGCCGAGTACGAGTTCGGGAGGGAGCCCGGGCATATCTTGGATCATGCCGACGATCAGGGCCGGGCCATCGCCGGCGCGGATCGTCTGATCGCCCTCACCCGGGACGAGGCGGACCTCCTGGTCCACTACTACCCTGAATCCGGGGACCGGATTCGGATCGTCGGCAACGGGATCGATGACTCCGAGGAGGCTTGCCGGGCAGTTCGGCGGGAGCGGTCGAGGGAGCCGCTCCTGGTGCTCTATACCGGGCGGCTGGTGGAGCGTAAGGGGATTCGGGACCTGCTGGCCGCCATCCCGCCGGTGCTGGAGCAGTTCCCGGACACGCGCTTCGTGCTGGCCGGCGGTCCGGCTGGGTGGGGTGCCGCGGATCTGCCCCGGCAGTGGCTCCCGCCGGAGTGTCTCCCCTTTGCCGACCGGATTCACTTCACGGGCTGGCTTGCGACGCACGAGGTGGACGAGTGGTACCGGCGGGCCGACATCCAGGTCATCCCGAGCCGGTACGAGCCGTTCGGGATGGTTGTCCTCGAAGGCATGCTGCACGGCCTGCCGATCATCGCGACGAGCGTGGGCGGACCGTCGGCGATCCTCGAGGACGGGCGCACCGGTTTGCTGATCCCTCCCTTCAATCCCGAGGCGCTCGCGGGGGCTCTCCTGCGCCTCCTCAGGTGCCCGCATCTCCGCCGGCGCCTGGGGGCCGAGGCTGCCGCCGAGGTCCGCGGAATGTGGCTTTGGACCCAAGTCGCCGAGAAGATGCGGGCCGTCTATCGGGAGGCCGTTGCCCAAAAGGCGAGGCCCGCACGTCGTTTGATCTCACGGACCGGCTAGGTCAGAATGCCGGCATGCGTACAGGGAAAGCACTTCTACTCTGCTCCATCCTGGTGACCGGAACTCTCTACGCGCAGGAGAAGGCCCCTGCCGGCGGCCTGGATACCGCGCTCGTCGAACGCCTGACCGGCGCCAAGGGCTCGCTCGATGCGGCGGCCGGCGTCTTCAAAGTGAGCGTTCCCCGCAGCGATCTGGCCGTTCAGGTCGGAGGCGTGCGGATGCACCCGCGCCTCGGTCTCACTTCCTGGGCGGCCTTTCAGCAGACAAAGCACGGCGTCATGGTGATGGGAGACATGGTCCTGCAGGAGGCCCAGGTCAACCCTGTGATGTCCGTGGCCCTCGACAACGGGATCGAGGTGACGGCCCTTCACAACCACTTCTTCGGCGACGAGCCGCGGATCCTGTTCATGCACATCGGCGGGCACGGCTCCGTGGAGGAGCTGGCGGCGGCGGTCGGAAAGGTGTTCGGCGCGATGAAGGAGAAAGCGCCGGCCGTCCCGCGAGTCGAGGTCGATCCTGCCAAGACCTCCCTCGGCACCTCGAAGCTCGAAGAGATCCTCGGCGACAAGGGGGAGATTAAGGACGGAGTCCTCCGCTTCACGTTCGGCAAGACGACCCGAATGCATGGTGAGACGGTCGGTGCGGCCATGGGCGTCAACACCTGGGCGGCTTTCGCCGGCAGCGACGGCCAGGCGGTGGTGGACGGCGATTTCGCCATGGAGGAGGACGAGCTCCAGACGGTGCTCAAGGCGCTCCGGAAAGGCGGCATCGACGTGGTGGCGATCCACAGCCACATGACCCACGAGGAGCCCCGGATCATCTTCCTCCACTACTGGGGCACGGGGCCGGCGGTCCGGCTCGCTCAGGTTCTCCGGTCGGCCTTGGAGGCTCAGGCGTTGACGGGGCGCCGGTGATCCTGGCAGTCAGCCCTGCTCTCCCGCGTGCTCGAGCAGCGGCAGAACAGGATCCGGAGATCCTGTCCCGCTCCGCCCGCCCTGCGTGCACCTTTACCCTTGGAGCAGTCAAGAACATCTAGAATGGTGGGCCGTCAGAGACTCGAACTCTGGACCCGCGGATTAAAAGTCCCATTCGGGGCAACACGAGCCAACAGCAACCAACAGTCTAAGCCACACAATAGCAGTGGTTTACGGGTATTTTCCCGGCCTCTTCTGTTGGCTGTTTTTGGCGGAAGTTGAGCGGCAGTGTCCCCCAACTGTCCCCCGATTGTCCCCGAAAACAGGGGTCTGCCGCGGAGCTTCAGGGGCACTTCGCCGCGCCTCCACGCGCTCGGGCGATCGAAGCGGCGACCTCGCGGGCGAGGCGGTCGCGGTTTCGCGGCAGAGGCCCGGGTCGCCGGGGAGGCGAAGGGAGTCGAGCCGCTGGGCGTCGAGGCGATCCTGCGTCAGGAATCTCCGGACGCGTTCGTCTCGCCGGCTCAGCTCAGCCCGCCATGGCTATAGTAAGATGGAGAGTGCCATGGACGTCACGATCAGCCTGCCGGAAGACATCTCTGAATCCCTCGCAGGGCAGTGGGGCAACGTGTCCCGTCATGCTCTGGAAACCATTGCCGCGGAGGGTTATCGGACGGGTGCCTTGACCGAGGCGCAGGTGAGGCGTCTCCTCGGTCTTGAGACGCGGTTCGAGGTGCATGCGCTGTTGAAGGAGCACCGAGTGCCCCCTTCACTACACGGACGCGGATCTGGAGGAAGATCTCGCCGCTCATCGAGACCTTGGGCTCCTGTCCGGCCGATGATCGTCGTCGCAGACAGCGGGCCGCTTCATTACCTCATTCTCCGCACCTCGGCCCGGCTTTGCGGTGGGCGGCTCCTCAGAGGGGAAGGTGACGCCGGCCCTCCTGTCCTCCAGATACATCGACATGATGAGACGGGCGAGCCCGTGGGCCTGCCGATGGAGGACCTCGAGCTCGGCTTCGGAGAGCCCGCGGGCGTCATCCCCCAGGATCTCCCGGCACCTTTCAAGTGAAAGCATTGGATAGATTGGCTCCTATTGTGCTCAGGGGCGTTTCGGCTCGCCTCTACGCACCCGGCTGATCGAAGCGGCGACTTCGCGGGCGAGCTCGGCGGTGACGGCGTCGCGG
>JBJMGZ010000680.1:0-4157 GCA_045807605.1 Thermoanaerobaculia bacterium
CCCCGTGATGTAGTCCTCGGTCTGCTTCTTGGAGGGATTCAAGAAGATCTTCTCGGTGCTCGCGTACTCGACAAGCTCGCCCAGGTAGAGGAAGGCGGTGTAGTCGGAGACGCGGGAGGCCTGCTGCATGTTGTGGGTGACGATGACCTGCGTGTACTGGGTTTTAAGGTCCTGCATCAGCTCCTCGATGCGCGCCGTGGCGATCGGATCGAGGGCGGAGCAGGGCTCGTCGAGCAGGATCACCTCGGGCTCGACCGCGATCGCGCGGGCGATGCACAGGCGCTGCTGCTGGCCGCCGGACATGCCGAGCGCGCTGTCGTCCAGGCGGTCCTTGACCTCGTCCCAGAGCGCGGCGCCGCGCAGGCTCTTTTCCACGATCTCGTCGAGGTCGCGCTTGCGGTTGACCCCCTGGAGGCGCGGCCCGTAGGCCACGTTCTCGTAGATCGACTTCGGGAATGGGTTCGACTTCTGGAACACCATCCCGATCCGCTTGCGCAGCGCGTTGATCTCGATCCGCGGGTCGTAGATGCTGCCGCCCTGGAACTTGATGTCGCCCTCGGTGCGGACGTTGTCGATCAGGTCGTTCAGGCGGTTGATGCAGCGCAGCAGGGTCGACTTGCCGCAGCCCGAAGGACCGATGAAGGCCGTGATCTTCTTCTCCGGGACCTTGAGCGAGATCTCGCGCAGCGCCTGCTTCTCGCCGTACCAGAGCGAAAGCGACTCGACTTCCAGGATCGGGTCCTTGATCCCGGGGTCGAGCGCCGGGTCGGTCGTCTGAGTCATCCGCGTCTCCAGGGTTTCGATCAAACGGCGCTCCCGGCATATTTCCGTCGGAGATGATTGCGGAGCAGGATCGCGACGATGTTCATCACGGTCACCACCACGATCAGGAGGAGCGCGGTGGCGAACACCAGCGGCGTCGTGGCCTCGACGTTGGGGCTCTGGAAGCCGACGTCGAAGATGTGGAAGCCGAGGTGCATGAACTTCCTCTCGAAGTGGACGAACGGCGCCCGGCCGTCGATCGGCAGCGACGGCGCCAGCTTCACCATGCCCACGATCATCAGCGGAGCGACCTCGCCGGCGGCGCGCGCCATCGCCAGGATCATACCGGTGAGGATGCCCGGTGCCGCGGCCGGGAGCACCACGCGCCAGATCGTTTCAAATTTGGTGGCGCCCAGGGCGAGCGAGCCTTCGCGCACGATGCGCGGCACCGCCGCGAGCCCCTCCTCGGCAGCCACGATCACCACCGGCACGGTCAGGAGCGCCAGCGTCAGGCTCGCCCAGAGGATGCCGCCCGTGCCGAACGTCGGCGTGGGCAGCGACTCGGGATAGAACAGCCGGTCGATCGAGCCGCCGACCAGGTAGACGAAAAAGCCGAGGCCGAACATGCCGAACACGATCGAGGGCACGCCGGCCAGGTTGTTGACCGCGATCCGCACCATCCGCACCAGCAGCCCCTGCCGGGCGTACTCGCGCAGGTAGAGCGCGGCGAGCACGCCGAGCGGCGCCACGGCAAAGGACATGATGAAGACCATCATCACCGTACCGAAGATCGCGGGGAAGATGCCGCCCTCGGTGTTCGACTCCCGCGGGTCGGCCGAGATGAACTCCCAGCCCCGCGAGAAGTAGAGCCCGGTCTTTTCGAGGGCGCTCATGGCATTCGGGCGGACCGCGCGCACCACCATCGCGATCGGTATCTCCTTCGTCTGGCCGTCCACGGCGCGCATGACGAGCGTGCCCTGGTCGAGCTTTTCGCGCAGCTTGAACAGCCGGTCGGCGAGCTGCTGGTACTCGGCTTCGCGCTTGGCGAGCTCGCGGTCGGTCCGGCCCTCCAGACGGAGCTTCTCGATCGCGTAGTTGACGTCGCCGATCTCTCCCTTTTCCAGCTCCTCGACCTGCTCGCGTTGCCCGGCTTTTTTCTCGTGCAGCTCGTGGAACGCTTTCCAAGTCGCCTCCGGACCGCGCGCGAGGACCTTGTCGCCGTCGCGCAGCTCCTCCATGTAACCGTGGAAGTTCCCCCACTCCAGGCGCTCCAAGAGGACCGCGTTGGCGGGGAGGGAGCGGGAAGCCACGTCCGCGGCGTCGATCCAGGCGAAGTCGAGCCCGCCCATGTCGCGGTTGGCGATCTTCAGGCGCATGCGGTCGAGCGCCGGCTGCCCCGGCGACTCGACCACCTGCTCGATCTCCCAGACCTCGCCGAGGACGCGGGTGCCGTCTTTCATCCGGAGCTCGACGAGGTCCTTCTGCCAGAAGTAGCCGAGGCCGTACCAGGCGAGCAGGCCCATGATGCCGATCACCAGCAGGAGGTTGAACGCGAGCGCGCCGCCGCAGAGCCAGGTCATCGCCTGCCCGAAGAGGTCGGAGCGCTTCTGCCGGCTGCCGAGGAGTCCCATCACAGCTGCGAATACCGCTCGCGCAGCCGCTGGCGGACCAGCTCCGCGATGGTGTTGATCAGGAAGGTGACGACGAAGAGCAGCAGGCCGGCGAGGAAGAGCGTCCGGTAGAGCGTGCTGCCGTGGGGCGCCTCGGGAATCTCGACGGCGATGTTGGCCGATAGCGTGCGGAAGCCGTTGAACGGGTTCCAGTCCAGGATCGGCGTGTTGCCCGTGGCCATGAGCACGATCATGGTCTCGCCCACGGCGCGTCCGAAGCCGATCATGACGGCCGAGAAGATGCCGGGGGAGGCCGTGGGCAGGACCACGCGCGTCACCGTCTGCCAGCGGTCCGCGCCGAGCGCGAGCGAGCCGGCCACCAGGTTGGGCGGCACGTTCGAGAAGGCGTCCTCGGCGATGGCGAAGATGATCGGGATCACCGCGAAGCCCATGGCGAGGCCGACCACGACCGCGTTGCGCTGGTCGTAGGCCAGGCCGGTGGCCTGGCCGAGCCAGGTCTGGAAGCTGCCGCCGAAAGCAAGGTTTTCGAACGGACCGGAGAGCCGGAAGCAGAGCCACATGCCGAAGGCGAGCACGAAGACGAACAGGATCGCCTCGGTGCCGGCGCGGAAACGGCCGCGGAACGTACGCGGCGTCGCCCTGTTCCAGAGAAAGCCGGCGGTCAGGACCAGGAGCGGGAGGATCACGGGCATCAGCGCCAGCGCCGGCATCGCCTTCTCGATCCGCGGCGCGAGCCAGAGCCCGGCGAGGAAGCCGAGGACGACGCTGGGCAAGGAAGCCATGATCTCCACCATCGGCTTGAGCACCCGCTTGTAGGAAGGGTGCATGAACTGCGACGTGTACATGGCGCCCAGCACGCCGAACGGGATCGCCAGCAGCAACGAGTAGAACGTCCCCTTGAGCGTGCCCACCAGGAGCGGAGTCAGCGAGAGCTTGGGTTCGAAGTCGTCGCTGCCGCTGCTCGACTGCCAGACCCAGGCGGGCTCGTCGTACCCCTCGTACCAGACCTTGCCGAACAGGGTCTTCCAGGTCACCTCGGGATGCGGATTGAAGACGTCGAGCTCGGCCAGCCTGCCCTCGCCCGCGAGATACACGCCGTCGGTCTTGGGGGTATAGAAGAGGCCGGTGCCGCGCCGGATCGGGGCGTCGCCCGTCCACAGCGTGCGGTGCGAGGTGGAGTAGTAGAGGCCCAGCCTGCCGTCGTCCCCCAGGGCCAGAAAACCCTTGCCGCGCTCGGACGGCGCGATCTGGCGGACCGCCTCTTTCAGGCGCGGGAAGTCGCGCACCCGGGTCAGGCGGAAGACCTCCTCGTCCTCGTTCTCGCGGATCTGCAGCCAGACGCTCAGGGCGCCGTTCTCCTGGCCGACGACCAGGGAGCGCCCGCCGATCAGCAGGTCGAGGGCGGTGATCGCGGAGGGGCCGGCGGAGGCGGCCCGGACCTGGCCGGGCTGCCCCTCGGCGAGCGGCCACCAGAGGATCTCGCCGCGGGCGGTGCCGCCGTAGAGAGCGGTCTGGGCGGCGTCGAGCACGAGGGAGGTGAGCCGGCCCGGCACCTGCGCCTCGAAGCGCTGCACGGACTCGGTCACCTCGCCGGTCATCGGGTTCTCCTGGCTGGAGCTGCGCACCACGGCGAGCGATCCGTCGGCGAGCTGCGCCGCGGCCGTGCTCCCCTCCTCGTCGACCTGGGCTGCGAAGGCGCCGAGAGGTCTGGCCTGCGGATCGAGCTCCAGCACGATCGGATCCTGGACCGCGGGGGTGACGACC
>JBJMGZ010000681.1:0-4107 GCA_045807605.1 Thermoanaerobaculia bacterium
TGTCGGTCCAGTGCACCGCGCCCCAGAGCGGCCAGTTGCCCACCCAGTTCATGCCGCCGGTGAGCTGGCGGTAGAGGGTGAAGGCCATCACCCCCAGACAGACCCCGTAGGTCACGAAGCGCTGCTTGGCCACGGCCTGCACGCAGGTGACGAAAGAGGTCCAGAGCAGCAGGGTCGGGAGGACCAGCAGCCCCCAGATCAGGAGGAAGGGCACGAGGCTCAGGCCGACCTTGCCCTGGACCAGCAGGGCGATGGCGCAGCCCAGGAACGCGGCGACCAGCACGACCGCTCCCACCAGGCTGTTCGCCAGCGACTTGCCGAACAGGATCGATGCGGTCGGGATCGGGGCCGAGTAGGCCAGCGAGGCGAGGCCGGTGGACCGCTCCCGCTCCAACGACTCGGTCACGTAGAACATCAGGAGCAGGCAGAGCAGCGTGGTCAGCACCCCCATGCTGTCGACGGCGAGCTGACCCGGAGTGAGCAGGATCCGAGTCTGGAACCTGCCTCTGGCGATCATCGCGGTGCCCAGGGCCTGGAGGAGGATGAGCACCCCGAAGAGGTAGATCGCGGGCGTGGAGAAGAGGCTGCGCGCTTCGGTGCCGGCCACACGGAGCAGGCTGGAGATCAACCTGCCGGGTTGGATCGACATGCCCAGGGCCGAGAGGGGGCGCGGCACGGCCACGAAGTCGGTAGGTTGGCTTAGGAGCTGCCGCCTCCAGCGCAGGCGTTTCGGCTCCCGTACCCTGCCGCGTGCCGTCTGCCCCAGGTGGCGTTGCGCTAGGACCACCGCCAGCAGTCCGATCCCGAAGAAGGCGAAGCGGGAGAGGACGAACGGCAGGTCGAGCCCGATCCGCGTCTCGTTGTAGAAACGGGCGCCGCGGTCGAGCTTGAGCCAGGTCTCGTTGAGCCAGCGAAAGCCGCTGGGATCGATCAGCATCAGCACGCGGTTGATCCGCGGGTCCAGCCAGGTGGGGCTCCAGTCCCAGAGGAAGAAGCCGCAGAAGAGGAGCACCGCCACCGGGAACAGGAACACGGTCATGGGGCGGCGCCAGCGCTCGCCGAGGAAGAATGAGATCCCCGCGAAGAAGGCCAGCGTCGGCAGGGCGAAGACCAGCACCGGTCGCAGGTAGTTGACGAGGTCGAACGGCCCGCAGGTCTCCGCCGCCTCGGCGCTGGGCACTGCGTAACTGAAGAAGACCGTGAAGAGCAGGTGGAAGCCCAGGGCCGCGAGGAACCCGACGAGGATCGCCAGGAACTTCCCCCAGACGTACTCGCCCGGGCGCAGCGGAGTCGCATGCAGCATCTCCCCCATCCGGGTCTCGTCGTCCCGGATCACCGAGAGCCCCGAGCCGATGGAGAGAAAGAAGGAATAGAGCAGGGTCACCAGGAACAGCAGGGTCTGGGCGAAGTTGAACTCGGAGGTGAGCCAGGCCTTGGTCCCTCCGACTGTGGAGTCGCCCGAGGCGATCTGCACGTTGCCGCTCGACATTCCCCAGGTCGTCAGGAAGAGGATGAAGACCAGGAACCAGAAGAGCGGGCGGCGCAGGGTGTGCGCGAGCTCCTCGACGAAGACGGTGCGGGCGCGGAACATCATCGATCAACCGGTGACAGCCTGGAGCGGCGCCTCTTCCCGCGGGGAGAGCGCCTGGTCCTGCATCAGCAGGAGATAGGCGTCCTCCAGGGTGGCGGGGGCGGGCTCGAACCCGGCCGGCGCCTGGCCCCCGGGCTCGTAGATCCGCACGCGGTTCTTGCCCTCGACGAGGATGGCCTGGGTGACGCGCAGGCGCCGCCGGATCTCGTCCAGCTCCTCGGCGGCGACGCGCCCCTCGAAAATCTTCCCGGTGATGGAGCCGCGGGCCTCGCTGGGCGAGGTCTGGGCCACCAGGCGGCCTTTCCGGATCACCGCGAACCGGGGGCAGAGGACCGCCACGTCCTCGACGATGTGGGTCGAGAGGAGGACGATGCGGTCGGCGGCCAGCTCGGCCAGGAGGCGGTAGAAGCGGAGGCGCTCCTCGGGGTCGAGGCCGGCGGTGGGCTCGTCCACGATGATCAGGCGCGGATCGCCCGCGATCGCCTGGGCGATACCGAGGCGCTGGCGCATGCCGCCCGAGTAGGCGCGGACCTTCCGCTTGGCGGCATAGGTCAGGTTCACCCGGTCGAGCAGCTCGGCCGCGAGCTTCTTGAGGCCGCCGGGGGCCTCTACCCCCTTGAGCTCCAGGAGGTAGGTGAGCATCTGCTCGCCGGTCAGGTGGGGGTAGAAGCCGAAGTCCTGGGGGAGGTAGCCGAGCCGTTCCCAGAGCCATTCGGGCTTCTTCAACACGTCGGTGTCGTCCAGCGAGACCTGTCCGGACGTGGGCTCCAGCAGGCCGGCGAGGATCCGCATCAGCGTCGTCTTGCCCGCGCCGTTCGGGCCGAGCAGGCCGAACATCCCTGTCGGCACGTCGAGGCTGATGCCCTGGAGGGCCGTCACCGGGCCCGGATAGACCTTCACGAGATCACGAATCTTCAGCATGGACAGGGTCCTTTCTCGAGGGCGCGCTGGCAGGAGCGATATCCCGTCACCCGAGCAATACGCGAAAAGGGGGCTCCGGGTTACTCCGGTGGAACAATCGCGGGCCGGCCCCGGTTTTCCTCTCGGAAGGAGACAGATCCATGAACCGCAGCTTACCCGCGCTCGCCCTGCTGTTTCTTGCGCTCCCGGCCCTATCGCTCCAAGCCGTGGCCGGCACGGCCCCGAACCCCGATGCCTATCGCCAGGAGGTCGAAGCCTTCCGCAAGGAGCGGGTCGAGGACCTCAAGAAGGAGGACGGCTGGTTCACGCTCGTCGGCCTGTTCTGGCTCGACGAGGGGGAGAACCGGTTCGGCAGCGATCCGGAGGGCAAGGTCGTGCTGCCCGAGGGCAAGTCGCCCAAGGTGGCGGGCGTGCTCGTGCGCAAGGGGGAGAAGGTCGCGGTGCGGGTCGAGCCGGGCGCCAAGGTGACCACCGGCGGCGAACCCCTCGTTCCCGGAACCGCTCGTGATCTGACCTCCGACGCCGCGGGCGAGCCCACCGTCCTGGAGATGGGCTCGGTGAGCTTCTACGTGATCCAGAGGGGCGACAAGGTGGGCGTGCGGGTCAAGGACAAGCAGAGCGCGGCGCTCGCCGCCTTCCATGGCCTCGACACCTATCCGATCCAGCCGGCCTGGCGGATCGAGGCGCGCTTCGAGCCCTACGATCCGCCGAAGACGGTCAAGATCCCGAACATCCTCGGCCAGGTGTCCGACTCGCCCGCGCCCGGCGCGATCGTGTTCGACTGGCAGGGGAAGACCTACCGGCTGGACGCCCTGGGCGATCCGGCGCAGGGGCTCTCCCTGATCTTCGCCGACCAGACCAACGGCAAGGAGACCTACGGCGCCGGCCGCTTCCTCGAGACCGAGCCGGTCAAGGACGGCAAGGTGGTCGTGGACTTCAACCTGGCCTACAACCCGCCCTGCGCGTTCACCTCCTTCGCCACCTGCCCGCTGCCGCCGGCCCAGAACCGGCTGGCGCTCAGGGTCGAGGCGGGGGAGAAGCGGTACGCGGGCTCCGCGCACTGAGGACCAGCCACAGCACCACCAGCCCGATCTCCGCGACTGCATCCAGGAGATAGACGTCCCAGATGCGGTCGGACAGGGCATAGATCAGATCCACGGCCGCCAGGGCCGCGGCGGACCCCGCGGCCAGGAAGCGGACCTCCGGCGCGATCCGCCCCCGCCGCGCCGCCATCAGGATCGCGAGGGCGATCACCGCGATCAGCAATCCCACCGTCTTGACCAGCCAGAGGTCGATCTTGGGCCCGGTGACCATCATGAAGGTGCCGATGCTCACCAGCGGCCAGACGCCGGTGACGAAGTAGAAGATCCCCTGGATCCATGCCAGTTTGACCATGCGCTCCAGGGGTGCACCGCCCGTGCCATCTCTGGCACGCGCCTTGCGCTCGAATTGCGGGATCGGCCGGCAGGTGGCCGGCCGCGGATGCAAGGAGGTGTGAGACATGCAGGTGCCCCTGGAGCTTTCGACTCGACGGATCACTCTCTCGCCGGCACTGGACGCCGACTTGCGGAAGCGAGCCACCAAGCTGGAACGGC
>JBJMGZ010000682.1:0-7411 GCA_045807605.1 Thermoanaerobaculia bacterium
GACGGCGGGCGCCTACCGCCCGCCGTCCCCATCCCCCGGAGGCCGCGAGCGGCTGCCGCGGCTGCTGCTGCCGCTGCGTCCGCTCCCGCCGCCGCGGCTCTCGTTGCCGCGCGACTCGCTCCCCCGCGAGCTGCTGCTGCGCTCGCGCGAGGGCGGACGGGCGCTCTCCTCGCGGTCGCGGCTCGACTCGGCCGGACGGGCCTCCTCC
This sequence comes from Thermoanaerobaculia bacterium, assembly GCA_045807605.1. Classification (GTDB taxonomy): domain Bacteria; phylum Acidobacteriota; class Thermoanaerobaculia; order Multivoradales; family UBA5704; genus DATMER01. The sequence continues at coordinate 209 of JBJMGZ010000682.1, forward strand.
CGCTCCGGCTCCGGCCGCGACGGCCGCTCGTAGGCCGGAGGCGACTCCCGCTCGGGCTCCCTCTCCCGGGCCTGTTCCCTCACCTCCTGCTCGCGCTGCTGCTCGCGCTCCCGGGCCTGCTCCCGCACCTCCTGCTCGCGCTCCTGATCCCGGGCGCGCGACCGCATCTCCTGCTCGCGCTGCTGGTTCTGCTCGCGGTCCCGGTCCTGGGTCCGCGGCGCGTCGTAGCTCCGCGGCGGATCGGTACGGCGGATGGACGGCTGCTCGGACTCGGGCCGGCTCGGACGCGGCGAGCCTCCGGGCGACCCGGCCTCGGGCCTCCGGCTCCTCACCTCGTCGCTCCGGCCGCCGTCGTCCTGCCGCGGCTGGCGCACCTGGGGCCGCGACGAGCCGCCATCATTCGGGGAATTGTCATCCGCCTGGGGCCTCGGCGCGCCTCCGGGCGAGCCCGCCTCGGGACGCCGCGCGCGCGGCGACTCGCCACCCTGCTGCGTCTCGTGCGGCACCCTCACCCGCGGCGTGCTCCCGCTCTCGGTGCGGTCGGCGCTGTCCGGCCGCGGCGCGCCGCCGCCCTGGCCGGGCTGCGGCCGGCCGACCCGCGGACGTTCCGCGCCCGGCGTGCTGCTGCCGCTCCCGCTGGTGCTCCCCTCGTTCGGGACGCGCACCCGCGGCGTCGAGCCGCCGCTGCGCGAGCGGTCCGAGGGATCGGTGGAGATCACCCCGCCCTCCCACGGCGTGCCGCCGCCCGGACGGTCGGCCACCCGCGGACGGGCTACGCCCTGGCTGCCCTGGTCGCCCCGGCCCGTATTGCCGTCAGTGCCGTCGCGCGGCACGACCGTGCGCACCACGTTGTCCGGCAGGTCGGGCCGGCGCTGGATGAACGGCGTCACATCCGGCAGCGCTCCATCCGCCCGCTCGCCGCGCTCCAGGCGGCGGGCGATCGGCTGGTCCGTGAGCACGCGGATGGCCTGGCGCGGCTCGTTCCAGTTGTCCGGCGTGAGCGGCCGGGTGTCGGTCGTGATCACACCGCGCTCGAGCGGCCCGGCCCGGCGCGCCTCGTCCCTGGGCACGGCGAAGCGGCGCACGTCCCAGCCGTCGTGGCGGCCGTCCTTGTACCCGTCGCGATAGCCGTTCCGGTAGCCTCGGAAGTAGTCGTGGCGGATGAACGACCAGTTGTCCCAGCCGTCCCAACTGCCGCCCGCCCAGCCGTACAGGCCGGCGCGGAAGTACGGGTAGCGGTGGTGGTAGAAGCTCGTGTAGTACCCGGTCGGGCACCAGCCCACGTAGCTCGGACCCCAGTACCAGTAGACCCAGGCGGGCGCCCACTGGCGGCCGGGCGCCCAGGCCCAGCCGTAGCCGGGAAGATAGTCCCAGCTCCCGTAGTGGTAGGGCACCCAGCCCCAGGGCTCGTACGAGATCCAGGCGAGGCCGGCCGGGGTGTAGCCCCAGCGGCCCTGCCAGTAGGGACGCCAGCCCACCTCCACCCGCGGGCGCCAGTAGGGGCGGCCCTGGACGTGGATCCACGAGCCGTAGCGGGTCAGCGGCGCCGCCTGGTAGCGCAGGTCGTCGTCGACGTAGTCGTTGTCCGCGTAGCGGCCTTCCCCCTCGAGCTTGTCGGCCCAGCGCTCCAGCGCGTCGTAGGCGCCCGCGGACTCGACGTCCACCCTGGCGGAGCGCTCGCCCTCGACGTAGGCGCTCTCGTCGGCGCGCACGATCTGCGAGCCGCGGTCGGTCACCACCTCGGCCTTGCCGCGGCGCACGACGAGCTCGGTGAACCGGCCCTCTGTGGCGGTGATGCGGTAGGTGCCGAAGTCCTGGGGATAGATGGCGGCATTGGCGGTGTCGACCCGCGGCAGCTGGTCGCCCAGCGAGTCGGTGGTCACCGTCAGCAGGATGTTGCCGTCCTGCAGACGCAGGACGGTCGCCGGGTCGTCCCGGTCGGGAGAGGCGGCGAGCTGCTCGAGGACGACCTCGCTGCCGCCGTCGATGCGGAGGATGTTGCGGTCGGCGAGGACGATCTCGGCGCGGGACCGCTCCGGGACCCAGATGCGGTCGCCGGCGAGAATGGGCTGGTTGATCTCGGCCGGCTCGCGGTCGGTATCGCCTCCGGAGGACTGCATCAAGGTCGCCGAGCCCTCGATCACGCGGAAATAGCCGTAGCTTCCGTCGCGGCTCGCGGCAGCCGGAAGGGCGGTCAGGGCGAACAGCCCCAGCGCGAGCCCGACGCGGACCAAGGACCTGTCAAGGGGTATCATTTTCGGCCTCCATGGGTCAGGGAGATACACTCTGACCCAGCACAGAGAGCAACTTCCGGACCAGGCGGGGAATTCCGCCCCCGGCCCTCGCTTTCCCTCTATAATGAGCGCGCTTTGGCCGGTGCGGGTGTCCACCGCAGGCGTCAGCGGCGTCCCCGGGACGGATCGCGGCGCGCAAGCCGGCCTTGCTGATTTCCTTCTTTTCGGAGGCCGCGCGTCGTGGGCATCAAGAGCTGGTTTGGTAGCGGAACAAAGCAGGACCCCGCCCAGACGGGTCAGGGGCACAAGCCGGGCAAGCCGCCGGGCAAGAAGGAAGAGGACTACACGATCGACGACCTGATCGTGCTGGAGCGCTACGAAGAGGCGGTCGAGCACCTCAAGTCCAAGATCAAGCTCAATCCGAACGACCTGCACATGCACCTCAAGCTGGCCGAGGCCTACATCGGCCTCAAGGAGTTCGGCCGCGCCGTGGACGAGTTCGGCTACGTGGCCGAGGAGTACGCCCAGGACGGCTTCTACGAGAAGGGCATCGCCCTGCTCTCCAAGGCGCAGAAGCTGGCGCCCATGGACCAGTCGCTGCGCTTCCGCATCGAGCGCATCCAGCGCGAGAAGAGCATGGAAAACGTCCGCGCCATCGCGCTCGAAGGGCTGCGCCAGGCCGGCGGCGAGAAGGCCAGCACGAGCGCCGTGGAGCTCAAGCGCCTCTGGCACTACCTGGCCACCAGCTCGGTGGTGCAGCACCTCTCCGGCGACCAGATCAAGCGCCTGTTCTCCTCCATGGAGCTGATGCGCGCCGATAAGGACGCCATCCTCGCCGAGGAGGGGAGCCGCGAGGGGTTCCTGCTGCTGATCGTGCACGGCGTGGTCGAGGCCTACTTCCACCAGGAGGGGGGCAAGGAGATGAGCATGCGCTCCTACACGTCGGGCGACATCCTCGGCGAAGCCGTGCTCCTGGAGCGTGGCGCCTGGCCTGCCCACTACCGCGTGCTGGAGCCGGTCGTCGCGCTGAAGCTGACCCGCGAGGGGCTGGAGAAGACCCTGGTGGGCAATCCCGACCCGCGGAACTTCCTGGAGGTCCTGCGCGAGCAGCACAACGACCGCGACCTCGCGGCCACGCTGCGGCGCCTGCGCACCGCCTGATGGCCATCCTCCCGATCCGCATCCATCCCGATCCGGTCCTGCGGGTGAAGTGCCGCGACGTCGCCGAGTTCGACGAGAAGCTGCGCCGGACCGCGGCCGACATGGTCCAGACCATGCACGCCGCTCCCGGCGTCGGGCTGGCCGCGCCCCAGGTGGGCCTCGACTTCCGCCTCGCCGTGATCGACCTGTCGGTGGGCGAGGACCCGAAGCAGCTCTACGTCATCGTCAACCCCGAGGTGGCGGAGCGCGAAGGCTCCGAGACTGCGGAGGAGGGGTGCCTCTCGCTGCCCGGCATCTCGGAGAAGGTGGAGCGGCCCACGCTGGTGACCATCAAGGCCCAGGACCTCCAGGGCAAGCCGGTCGAGATCCGGGCCGAGGGCTGGCTCGCCCGCGCCTTCTGCCACGAGATCGACCACCTGAACGGCGTGCTCTTCACCGACCACCTGCGCGGCCTGCGCAAGGAAAGGGTGAAGCGCCTGCTCAAGAAGCTGGCCGCGGAGCAGGAGGTGACGGCGTGAGGGCTCGGGCGGGGGCCGTTCTCCTGGTGCTGCTCTTCGTCCTCGCCGCCTGCGGCGGCGGGGGCGGCGGCAGCTCGCCGGTGGAGCCGACCCCCACTCCGCCTGTGAGCCAGCCGAGCCTGGTGTTCACGCCCCAGGGGGGCGGCGGCTCCGGGGTCTCGCTCACCGCCGGGGCCGCGAGCACGGCCACGACGCTGATCCTGGAAGTGCGGGCGAATTCGGTCACCGACCTCTACGGGGTCGCGTTCGATCTCGGCTATCCGGCCAACCTGGTGCAGTACGTGCGCGCGACCCAGGGGCCTCTGCTGGCCGGCGGCACGCTGCAGGTGGCTGTCGCTGGTGGGGGGGGAGCCGGCAACCTGGTGATCGGCCTTTCCAACCTGGGGCCCGTGCCCGGCGCCAGCGGCTCGGGGCTGCTGATGACCCTCGAGCTCCGCGCCATCGGGGCGGGCCAGGGGACGTTCAGCTTCTCGCGCAACGTCGCGGTCGATTCGGCCGGACAGTCCATCAACGGCTTCTCGTGGGGGACCGGAACCGTCCGGGTCACCCTCTGATCCTTTGACCTTCGACCTTCCCTCTCCGTTTCCGGTCCGACAACCCATGCCCGATCTCGTTTTCTACAACACCCTTGGCCGCAGGCGCACCCCGTTCAAGCCGGTCGTCCCCGGCGAGGCGCGGGTCTACACCTGCGGCCCGACCGTGTACAACGACGTCCACATCGGCAACCTGCGGACCTTCCTGTTCGAGGACCTGCTGCGCCGGAGCCTGCGCTATCTCGGCTACAAGGTGACGCAGGTCATGAACGTGACCGACGTGGACGACAAGACCATCCTGGGCGCGCACAAGGCCGGGATCTCGCTGGAGGAGTACACGGCGCCGTTCGTCGAGTCGTTCCTGCGCGACCTCGACGCCCTGCACGTGGAGCGCGCCGAGCACTTTCCGCGCGCCACGGACCACATCGGCGAGATGATCGAGGTCGTCTCCCGCCTGATCGAGAAGGGCTATGCCTACGAGAGCGACGGCTCGGTCTGGTTCAGCATCTCGCGCGATCCCGACTACGGGCGCCTCTCGGGGTTCGACCTGGCGCAGGTGCGGCGCGGCGAGCGCGTGGCCACGGACGAGTACACCAAGGAAGACGTCCGCGACTTCGTGCTCTGGAAGGCGGTCAAGCCCGGCGAGCCGGCGTGGGACTCCCCTTGGGGACCGGGCCGTCCCGGCTGGCACATCGAGTGCTCGGCCATGGGCATGAAGTACCTGGGGGAGACCTTCGACCTCCACTGCGGCGGCGTGGACCTGATCTTCCCGCACCACGAGAACGAGATCGCGCAGAGCGAGAGCGCCACGGACCGGCCGTTCGTCCACACCTGGCTGCACTCCGAGCACCTGATCGTGGACGGCCAGAAGATGTCGAAGTCCCTGGGCAACCAGTACTCGCTCAAGGACCTGCTCGACCGCGGCTACTCGCCGCGCGCCGTGCGCTACCTGTTCCTGTCGGTCCACTACCGGCAGAAGATCAACTTCACCTTCGAGTCCCTGGAAGCCGCGGCCGGAGCCCTGCGGCGGATCGACGAGATGCGCTTCCGCCTGGGGCACGCGGCGGAAGCCGGGGACCCGAGCCCGGCGCTCGCCGCCGCGGTCGAGCGCCTGCGCCGCGACTTCGGCGAGTCCGTGGCGGACGACCTCAACCTGGCCGCCGGGCTCGCCGCGCTCTTCGTCTTCGTCAAGGACGTGAACCTGGCGGTGGAGGAGGGGCGCATCGGCACGGGCGACCGCCAGCGGATCCTCGACGCCCTGGCGGACGTGGATCAGGTGCTCGGCGTCCTCGATCCCGCGCAGTGGCCCACGGCCGCGGCGGCCGCGGGCCCCTCCGCGGAGGGGATCGAGCGCCGCATCCAGGAGCGCCTGGACGCCCGCAAGAACCGCGACTTCGCCGCCGCGGACCGCATCCGCGACGAGCTCGCCGCCCAGGGAGTGATCCTGGAGGACACGCCCCAGGGCACCCGGTGGAAGAGGCGGTAGGGTGAAGTTCCTGGAGCAGCCGCACAACCGCGGCCGGGGGAAGATCGGGGAGGACGACGCGGTGAGCTGGCTGGAGCGCCAGGGCTACCGGCTGGTGGAGCGCAACGTTGTGAACCATGGTGGAGAGATTGACGTCGTGGCCTATGAGGAAGGGACGCTCTGCTTCGTGGAGATCAAGGCGCGGGCGAGCGAGGCCTACGGGCTGGCCATCGAGGCCGTGGATTTCCGCAAGCAGCGCCGGATCTCGCGCGCCGCGGCCCTCTACCTGGCCATGAAGGGCCCCCGCGACGCCCCCTGCCGCTTCGACGTCCTGGGCCTGGACAAGGCGGGGGACGGCTGGCGGTATACCCTGGTCCGGGATGCGTTTCCCTTCGCCGGCTGAAGAGGAATTTTCCTCGGCAGATCGTGCTTGACACCCCAGCGGGCCATGAGTATCCTTTGCGGCCTGTAAGAGGTGGCTCGGGCGGGAATAGCTCAGTGGTAGAGCACAACCTTGCCAAGGTTGGGGTCGCGGGTTCAAATCCCGTTTCCCGCTCCAAACTTCCTCGTACCTGCACTAGAATAGGCCGCGCGAGCGGCCTTGACCGTCTCTGGGCGACGTAGCCAAGTGGTAAGGCGAGGGTCTGCAAAACCCTTATTCACCGGTTCGAATCCGGTCGTCGCCTCCAATCCCGCCTCCCTCCAGCCCGTAACGGACGCCGAAACAATGGGTAGCCATGTCTACCCATACACCCGGGGTGTCTACCCATTCCTTTCGCTCTGGCCGCATATGGAGCGGCGCCAATCTATATACCCGCCGCCTCCCTGCATATAAGGCGGGCTCCGGATATATGCCCGGACGTCCCGTACATATAACTCCCCTCCCTACCCGGAGCAGACGCGGCTCCTCTATATACAGGCCGTGTCCGGACATATAATTGAAGTCCGCTTCATAGGTTTGGATGCTCCGAACATATATCCAGACCATAGAAAGAGGGGTTTTCGTGTTCACGAGCATGGATTTGGACGAGAAGCTGTTCAACCGGTCGTCGCCTCCAACCCCATCCCTGTAAGACAGAAACTTCGAACGCCGGGCGTTGGGTAGACACCTCTACCTGGGTGTGGCGCGCTGTCCCTGGGACCGCTGGCGTCCCGAGGGAGGTCGAGGCGCGCGCCGTCCTGTTGTACACTCCTCGCTCCTTCCGCGCCCCGAGGGGGCATCCGGATTGACCGGTTGGCCGTAGTCCCTCCATGAAGTGAATTCCGGGGTCGGTCCCGAACCCGGGTTGCAG
>JBJMGZ010000683.1:0-7447 GCA_045807605.1 Thermoanaerobaculia bacterium
GGGCGCGGTCGATGTAGGAGTCCAGCTCCTCCAGGGCGGGCTCGACCCGCTGCCCGATCAGGTTGATCTCCGGCGCGACGGAGGCCGCTTCGTCGAGGTCTCGGGACAAATTGCGGGCCTTCGGAACCGGCACGGGCTTCAGCCTGGCCGGACCCTTGGGAGGCGGACCGGCGGCTGTCAGCTCCGAGGGCCGGCAGCGCACGCGCTTGCCGTTGACCAGGACTTCGGCGCGGTCCGCCTCCAGCTTGTCGAGAGTCCCCTGCCAGCCGAGGCCGACGTGCCGGACCTGGCCGCCGACCACGATCGGACCTTCCGCGGCCGGCTCCGCATCCTCGAAACGGGGAGCCTCGGCGAACAGGCTCTCGACCGCCTCGGCCGCGAGCCCGCGGCGCTTCCCCTCTTCGAAACGTTCCTGCATGCGCTCGACTTCCCGGCGCAGGCGCTCCGAGGTGTCGCGGCGGAACGCATCGAGGTCGGCCTTGAGCTTCCTGCCGACGCTCCGGCGCTCCTCCTCCAGGGCATTGCGCTCGGCTTCCAGGCGGCGGCGGAGCTTCTCGGCGTCCGCGGCCTCGATCTCCAGCCGCTCGCGGGTGTCGCTCAGCTCCTGGCGGACCCGGTCCACCTCCGCGATCAGCCGGCGCAGGTCGCGGTGCTCGGTGCCGAGCCGGGCCTCGGCGCGATCCAGCCACTCGGCAGGGAGGCCCAGGCGGCGGCCCAGGGCCAGCGCCTCGCTGCCGCCGGGCGGGCCGGGCACGAGCCGGAACGTGGGCCGGCCGCTCTCCGAATTCCACTCCATGGCCGCGCAGGTGGCGCCGTCCATCTCCAGGGCGGCGGCCGCGAGCTTCGTCAGGTGGGTGGTGATGACCGCGAGGCTCCCCTTCTCCAGCAGGCCTTCGAGAAGAGCGACGGCGAGGGCCGCGCCCTCCTCGGGATCGGTGCCCGAGCCCAGCTCGTCGACCAGGATGAGGCTGTCGGGGCCGGCCGCCTCCCACGCCTCCTTGAGGCGCAGCAGCCGGCCGCTGAAGGTCGAGCGGTCGGCCAGGAGGTCCTGCTCGTCGCCGACGGTCGCCACGAGCCTGCGCAGGAACGGCACCCGGCTGCCGGCAGCGGCCGGGATCGGCAGCCCGCACTGGGCCGCGAGGGAGAGCAGCCCGGTCGTCTTGAGCGCCACGGTCTTGCCGCCGGCGTTCGGGCCGGTAATTACCAGGATCCGGCGCAGGATGCGGCCGTCGGACCCGAGCTCGATATGAAGGGGGACGATGTCGCCCGAGTGCCCGGCCTGGCCAAGCGCTTCGGCGCGCAGCTCGGCCAGGCAGGGATCGAGGAGCGGATGCCGCGCGGCGAGCAGCCGCAGCTCGTGGCGCCCCGCGATCTCCGGCAGGTGCCCGTCGCAGCGCTGGCCGAAGCGCACCGCCGCCTGGAGGAGATCCAGGTCGCTCAGGAACGCGGCGTGGTCGCGCAGGGCGGGCATCGCCGCCCGCGCCTCGGCGACCAGCTCCAGCAGGATGCGGCGGCGCTCCTCCTCCTCGTCCTCGCTCGACTGCTGCAGCGTGTTGTTCGTCTCCACCACGGTCAGCGGCTCGAAGTAGAAGCTCTTGCCGGTGCCCGACCGGCCGTGGACGAGCCCGCCGGTGCGGCCGCGGGCGCCGGCCTGGAGCACCACCACCAGGCGCCCGCCGCGCATCGGGATCGTCTCCTCGGACAGCTCCTCCTTGTGGCCGGCGACGAACTCGCCGAGATCCCGGTAGAGCTGGTCGCGGGTGCGCCGGATCTGCTGGCGCAGGGCGGCGAGGCGCGGGCTCGCGTCCTCCCTCACCTCGCCGCGGCGGTCGAGCGTGCGGTCGATGCGGCGCAGGAGCGGATCGAGGTCGGGCAGCCCGTCGGCCATGCGCAGCAGGTGCGGGCAGGGCGGGACCGACTCGCGGATGCGCCCGGCCGCGGCGCGGGTCGCTTTTCCGAGATCGCCCAGGCGGACCAGGTCGGCCCCCTCGAGCGCGGGCCGGCCGGTCGCGAGGCGCTCCAGGAGAGCTCCGAGGGGGACGTCGAAGTCCGGCACCAGCGCCCGCTCCCCCAGCAGGCGGGAGGTCTCCTCGAAACGGGCGCGCTGGAGGCGCAGGGCCTCCTCGTCATCGTAGGGCTCCAGGCTCAGCACCCGGTCGCGCCCCAGGTCGGTGGATGCGAGACGGGAGACCACGGCGAGCAGGCTGGGCAGCTCCAGGGCCAGCGCGGTGGCTTCGGACAGGATGGGGCCGGTCGTCACGGGCTCAGTCTACTATCCGCAGGACCTCCGGGAGGCTCTGTGCTCCGCTCCGCCGGCCGTGCAACAGCTCGCGAGTAACCTCCTGGCAGGACGGGCATCCGCTGAGGAGATGCCGGACGATGCGACGGCACTCGGCGGCGTCCGCGCTGCCGCACACGAACCGCTTCAGCAGATCCGGACTCGGATGGTAGTCTTTCATCGGATCGGACTCCCTCCGGAAGCCCCGCGGAACGGGTGAGGCGCGCACTTCGGAGTGGTTGAGTTCGGAACCGAAGGCGTGAGATTTGGGATGGCTTCCAGGTACATCTTGTCGCTTGTTGCAACCATAACGCGGAACATATCGCGGAGTCAAGCACAAAAGGCCGCTCTCCGGGAACAGCTTTTCTCGATGTAAGTCACTGGATTCAAAAAGTTTGCGCTTGCCAGAAAGCCCGGGAAAAGGTATCTTTCCACGCATGTCAACCTTCCAAGGTCTGGGTAGGGCCCTACGCTGGCTCCGTGACAGGCAGGGCAAGCGGCAGTACCAGGTCGCCGATGCGGCCGGGATCACCAAGGCGATGCTGTCGGCCTACGAGACCGGCAAGCAGAAGCCGTCGCTCGACACGCTCGAGAAGATCCTGGACGCGCTCGACTGCAGCCTCAACGACCTGCACAACTCGCTGCAGATCGTCAACGAGCGGCCGGAGGCGATCCGCCGTCCGGGTGGACGCGAGGGTTGGACGACCCGCCCCGCGCAGGACATGTTCGGCGGCGAGCGCACCGGCTCCGACGTCTACCACGTGCTCGGGATCAACCGGCCGATTCCGCCGATCGAGGAGCAGGCCCTGAGCGAGATGCTCCAGGGCTTCCACAAGCTCGTCCGGTACTTCCACGACACCGTCTCGCAGGCTCTGCCCCCGGAGCCCGAGCCGGAAGAGCCGGCCTAGCTCGCCCGCGCCGTACCCCGCGGTCCGAACCCCCACCGGCCCCGCCGGCGGGGGTTTTTGCGTCTGCGCACGCTTCTTGCACAAGCCCGACCCGCGGGTCGCGGCGGTCGCGGTTCCAGTTGAAAGAACAGGCACTCCAGTGGCGAGCGAAGTGGATCGGCGAATCGGACGGCTGCGGCAGGGGGACCATCTCTGCCTGATCTATGACAGCGCCGTCGAGAAGCTCGCGGCCCTGGTGCCGTTCCTGAGGGCGGGCCTCGCCAAGGGGGAGCGCAGCCTCTTCCTGGGCGGCATCCCGAGCTGCCGCGCGATCGAGGGCGCGCTCGAATCCGAGGGCATCCCGGTCGGCCGCGAGATCGAGCGCGGCGCCCTGGTGCTGCTCGCCGACCGCGAGTCCTGGCTGGACCAGGGCCGCTTCGATCCCAATTCCTTCAAGGACCTCCTGCGCCGCGCCGAGCAGCAGGCGCTCGACGATGGCTTCTCCGGCCTGCGCGCCACCTGGGACGTGGCCTGGCTGCTGGAGGATGTTCCCGGCGCCGAGCGCTGGATCGCTTTCGAGGCCGGTCTGAACGCGTTCCTCTCGGGCAGCCGCACGTCCGCGCTCTGTCGATATCCGCGCGGGCGCTCGCCGGCGGCGCTCATCGAGGACGTGCTGCGCACGCATCCGCTCGCCCTGCTCGGCCACCAGCTCTGCCCCAATGCCTTCTACGAGCCGCCCGAGATGGTCGCGGGTCACAGCACTCCCGACGAGCGGGTGGACTGGATGATCGCCCAGGTCCGGCAGGCGCGCGTCAACGAGGAGAAGCTGGAGGACCTGTCCCTGCGCCTGGCCCAGAAGGGGGCGGCGCTGGAGCGGGCGGACCGCGCCAAGGAGGAGCTCCTGGCCATGCTCGCCCACGAGCTGCGCAATCCGCTCGGCACGATCAGCAACGCGATCCAGGTGCTGCGGCTCAAGGGCGAGGGAGACGAGACCTGGCACCGCGCCATCGACGCGGCCGAGCGCCAGGTCCTCCATCAGACCCTGCTCGTCGACGACCTGCTGGAGGCCTCCCGCGTCACCCGCGGCGAAGTCGAGCTCCACTGCGAGAGCCTCGACCTGGCGGAGCTGGTGAGGGAGACGGTCGAGGGCTACCGGGAGACGCTCCTCCACGCCGGCCTGGCGCTCGACCTCGAGCTGCCGGCCGGCCCGCTGCCGGTCCAGGGCGACCGCCTGCGCCTCTCGCAGGCGCTCGCCAACCTGCTGCACAACGCGACCAAGTTCACGCCGCCGGGCGGCCGCGTCGCGGTCCGCGCCCACCTCGCCGACCCGCGGCGGATCGAGCTTTCCGTGCGCGACAGCGGCCAGGGGATCGCGCCCGAGGTCCTGCCGCACGTCTTCGAGGTGTTCGCCCAGGGGGACCGCAGCCTCGACCGCGCCCGCGGCGGCCTGGGGGTCGGGCTCGCCGTGGTCAAGGGCCTGGTCGAGATGCACGGCGGCGAGGTGCGCGCCGCGAGCGCCGGTCTCGGCCAGGGCTCGGAGATCACCCTGCTCCTCCCCCTGGACCAGGGCGCCTCCCTGGCCGCTCCGCAAGAGGAGATTCCCGTCGTGGCCCAGGCCCCGCAAGCCAGCCACCGGCGCATCCTGGTCGTCGAGGACAACGAGGATGCCGCGGCCACCCTGCGCGATTTCCTGGAGCTCTCCGGCCACGAGGTGGAGCTCGCGAGCTCGGGCTCGGACGGCGTCCAGGCGGCCCACGAGTTCCACCCGGAGGTCGTGCTCTGCGACCTCGGCCTGCCGGGGATGGATGGCTATGAGGTGGCCGCGGCGCTGCGCAGCGATCCCGAAACGGCCTCGGCCAAGCTGATCGCCGTCACCGGCTATGGACGCGAGGAGGACCGCCGGAAGTCCAAGGAGGCCGGGTTCGACCTCCATCTCACGAAGCCCGTCGATCCGGTCCAGCTCCGCCGCCTGCTGCAGCCGGAGCCGGCCAGGTCCGCCAATCCGGGGCCCGCTCCGCCCACGTCGCCGCCCGAGCATATGAAGACCGCCTGAGCTATCCGCTGTGCTTCAGCTCCTGGTCGATGCGCTCCGCCAGGAAGATCTTCAGCAGCGACTGATAAGGCACGTCCCGCTTATTGGCGAGCATCTTGAGGTTTTCGAGCAGCGCCTCCGGAAGGCGCAGGGAGATCGTCCGGGTCGAGGGCTTGAGCCGGGAGAACGAGACCGTCTTGGCCCGTCTCCAGTCCACATGATCGGTGGAATCATGAGTCGCCCAGAACTCCCTCTCCTGGTCCTCGGTCTCAAACGTGGGGATCGTTTTCATCTTCCTCAGATTGGGCACGCTGGTACTCCTTGATCTCTCGTGGCGTCATGTCGCGAGCGGAGATGACCCGGACCCGTTCTCCGCGGAGGGTATAGACCAGAAAGAGGAGCCGCCCTGCATCGGTCCGGCCGAGGACGAAGTGGCGAGCCTCATTGATGGAGTGGAGGTCGTCGTCCGCGATGACCAGTGGGCGGTTGAAGAACACCTGCTCGCACTCCGACTGCGAGACCCGGTGGCGCTCCCAATTCTTTTCCGCGTTGCCGCCGTCCCAGTCAAATTCCGAGCCCTCCTCGTCCTGAGTCTCCATCCCCCCTCCTCGGCGTCAGTATACGACTGTCATATACAGAGTCAAGGTTCCGGGCCTCCGCCGCCTGAAGCCTGTGCTAGCCTCGCGGCATGGCTGAACCTGATACCCCGAAACAGCCCGAGGCCGGAGATCCCATCCGGATCTCGACCAAGGAGATCCCTCCCGAAGAGCGCCTGATCTTCGCCCTCGACGTGCCGGGCGCCGGCGAGGCGCGGCGGCTGGTCGAGAGCCTTCGCGAGTCGGTCCAGTTCTACAAGGTGGGCCTGGAGCTGTTCGCGTCCGGCGGCTACTTCGAGCTGATCGACTGGCTGGTCGACCAGGGCAAGAAAGTGTTCGCCGATCTCAAGCTCTTCGACGTGCCCGAGACGGTCGCCTCGGCCGTCCGCCAGCTCTGCCGGCGCCGTATCACGTTCACCACCGTGCACGGCAACGACGGCATCCTGGAGGCCGCCTGCCGGGAAAAGGGCGATCTCCAGATCCTGGCGGTGACGGTCCTGACCAGCCTCGACCAGGGGGATCTCAAGGACCTCGGCTTCGAGGTGGACGTCCACCGCCTGGTGCTCTCCCGCGCGCGGCGGGCCCTGGAGATCGGCTGCGACGGCGTGGTCTCCTCCGGCCTGGAGGCGCGGGCGCTCAAGGACGAATTCGGCGAGAAGCTGATCATCGTGACCCCCGGCATCCGCCCGGTCGAGAACCGGCCGGTGGACGACCAGAAGCGGGTGGTCACGGTCGAGGATGCGATCCGCAACGGCGCCGACTACATCGTGGTCGGCCGGCCCATCCGCAACGCGCCGGACCCCTACGAAGCGGCCATGCAGATCCAGGGCACGCTCCAGGGGCTGTTTCTCTCAGGCTAGCGGCAACCCACGGTAGAAGGCGAGGTCGCCTTCCGGGAGGAAGCCCGGGATCTCGCGCGGCTTCCATTCCGCGGGCTGCAGGAACTCGCCGCACTCGAACTGCCAGGTGTTGGCGCCGTGCCGGACGTAGACGAACTTGTCCGGGTTCGGCCGGCGCGCGATGCGGCTGCCCTGGCGCAGGGCCGCCTGGAGAAAGCGGGCGTCCTCGGCCAGGGAGAGATCGGGATAGCGCGCCTGCCTCCCCCAGACCCTCCGCGCATAGGCGATCGACCGGCCGTGGACGTCGGCGAAGAACATGCGGGCATGGAGCTGTGGCGAGCAGCTCCAGAACGTGCCTCCCTCCAGGTTGTAGAAGTGCTCCGCGGTCAGGCCGGCGATGTCCGCTTCGCCCGCGAGCAGGGGCTGGATCTGGTGGCGGATGCGGTCCGGGGCGTACCAGTCGTCGTCGTCCCAGTGGACGAGGATCTCCCCACGGCTGTGCTCCACCGCGAGGTTGCGCTTGTGGCCGATGGAGGCCGGGGCGGGCAGGCGGACGCAGCGGATTCTCTGATCTTCCGGGACCGGCAGCGGCTCGGCTCCGTCGTCCACGATCACCAGCTCTCGCTCGGGCCAGTCCTGCCGCAGGAAGTATTCGATCGCCTGCAGCGCGAGCTCCCTGCGGTCGCGCGTCGGCATGATGCAGGAGACCAGGGACGAGGAGGTGACCAGTTGATCCCATCCCCCCTCTCCCCGACCCTCTCCCCCGCCTGCGCGGGGGAGAGGGAGCACGGCCGCTGGCGCCGCGGGCTTGTCCT
>JBJMGZ010000684.1:0-3402 GCA_045807605.1 Thermoanaerobaculia bacterium
GGATGTACGGAGTGATCGCCTACGGCGTGAGCCAGCGCAGCCAGGAGATCGGCGTCCGCATGGCTCTCGGCGCCTCGCGCGACCGGGTGATCCGCATGGTCCTGCGGCAGGGGCTGGTGCTGGCGGTCTTCGGAGCGCTCTTCGGGCTGGCGCTGGCGCTGGTCGCCACGCGCGGCATGCAGAGCCTGCTGTTCGGGGTGAGCGCGGTGGACCCGGGCATCTACGTGGCAGTGGCGGCCGTGCTGGTGCTGGTGGCCGGCCTGGCGAGTTATCTGCCGGCGAGGCGGGCGGCGAGAACGGATCCTCAGTTGGCGCTGAGAGGGGAAGTGTAGGGGAGGGGCATGCCCCCTCCCGGGTGGGCGGCGGCTCCGTAAACGCAGGTTCTAGCCGAAGCCTTCCCCCGCCCGGGAGGGGACAAGCCCCTCCCCTACATCCGGATCGGGGTTTGCTACCCGGCTCCCTCCGACGCCCTCCCCACGGCCGCATCCTCCGTGGTGGCTGCGGCGTCGGGCCGGCTGCCGGGCTTCTCCGGGGCCTGGGCTCCGGCGCGGCAGGCCGGGCACTCGTTCGGCAGATACGACGGCAGGTCCAGCTTCAGCAGCGAGCGGAAGGGCACGTCGAACGGATCGCGCCCCACGGTGCGGTCGATGATCGCGCCGACGCCCACGACCCGCGCTCCCTTGCTGGTGGCCAGGGCGGCGGTTTCCAGGGTCGAACGGCCGGTGGTGACCACGTCCTCGACGATCACCACCCGCTCCCCCTGGCGCAGGGAAAAGCCGCGGCGGAAGCCCATCTCCTCGCCCTTGCGCTCCGTGAAGCGGAAGGGGACGCCGAGGGCTGCCGCCACCTCGTGGCCGATGATCACGCCGCCCAGGGCCGGCGAGACCACCGAATCGGGATGCTGGTTGCGCAGCAGCTCGGCCAGGTCCTGGCCGACCATGCGGGCGCGCACCGGGTCCTCCAGCAGCAGCGCGCACTGCACGTAGGCGGTCGAATGAAGTCCGGAAGAGAGGAGGAAGTGCCCGCGGCGCAGGGCGCCGCTCTCCTCCAGGAGACGCATCAGGATGGGCTCGTTCTCAGCTTTCACGGGCGGGATGCTCCTCGCGCCGGATCTCGTACTGATCCAGCTTCTTGTAGAGGTTGCTGCGCGGCGTGTCGATCGCCTGGGCGGTCTGCGTGACGTTCCAGTTGTTCTCCTCGAGCTTGTGGATGAGGAACATCCGCTCGGAAAGATCGCGGAACTCGCGCAGCGTCTGCACGGCCAGGAGCGCGCTCGACAGCTCGGGGCGCGCGCCGCCGGTCGCGGCGATCACGTCCTCGCGGGTGATCTTGTCGCCCGGGGAGAGGATCAGCAGGCGCTCGACGAGGTTCTTGAGCTCGCGCACGTTGCCCTTCCAGGGCAGCGACTTCAAGTGCGCGAGGGCCTCCGGAGCGAGCTCCTTCGGCCGGTAGTTGTTGCGCTCGCCATAGCGCCGCACCAGGTAGTCCACGATCTGCGGGACGTCCTCCAGGTGCTCGCGCAGCGCCGGCGTGCGGATCGGGATCACGTTGAGGCGATAGTACAGATCCTCGCGGAACCGGCCCGCCTTGATCTCCTCCTCCAGGTTGCGATGGGTGGCGGCCACCACCCGCACGTCCACCGTCACGGTCTTCTCCGCGCCCACCGGCTCGACCTCGCCGCTCTGGAGCACGCGCAGGACCTTGGCTTGCGTGCGCGGCGACATGTCGCCGATCTCGTCGAGGAAGATGGTGCCGCCATCGGCGGCCACGAACTTGCCGGTCTGGCGCCGCACCGCGCCGGTGAAGCTCCCCTTCTCGTGCCCGAAGAGCTCGGACTCGATCAGCTCGTCCGGGATCGCCGCGCAGTTGACCTGCACGATCGCCCGGTCGCGGCGGGCGGACTGGCGGTGGATGGCCCTCGCCACCAGCTCCTTGCCGGTGCCGCTCTCGCCCGTGATGAGGACGGTCGCGGGCGTCGGCGCCGCCTTGTCGATGGTCTCGCGCAGCCGGCGCATGACCGGCGCGGTGCCGATCAGCTCGTCCGGCTCCTGGCGCAGGACGCTGTTCTCGGACAGCAGGCGCCAGGAGTCGATGGCGTTGCGCAGCGACACCAGCACGCGCTCGCGCTGCAGCGGCTTCTCGAAGAAGTCGTAGGCGCCGCGGCGGGTGGCCTCGATCGCGGTCTGGACGTCGGCGTGGCCGCTGATCATCAGCACCGGCATGTCATAGCCGCGCTCGCGCAGGGCCTTGAGCAGGTCCAGACCGTCCATCTCGGGCATCTTGATGTCGAGGAGGAGCGCGTCCGGGGGCCGCTCGGCAATGCGGGTGAGCGCCTGCGGGCCGCTGCCCGCCTCGTCCACCCGGTAGCCCTCGAACTCCAGGATCATGCGCAGGCTGTCGCGGATCGCCGCCTCGTCGTCCACCACCAGCACGGAGGCGCGGATGTTTTCAGTGGTTCTGGCCATGGTCGCTCACCAGTCTAGCAAGAAAAAGGCCGGCCCCCGAAAGAGCCGGCCGGTTGATCCCATTCCCCCTCCGGGAGACCGGAGGCGAGCTGTCTACGGCACCTGCACGACCGCGAAGAACGGCTGGGCGCGCTGGCCCCGCACAAAAGGCATGACGTAGAGCCGCAGGTAGGAGCCCGACTTGGACCCCTTGACGATGCGCTCGAACGCCTCGACGCCGTCCACCGCCTGGCCGTTGACCTCGGTGATGATGGTGCCCGGGCGGACGAACTGCTCGTAGAGCGGGCTGGTCGGCGACACCTGGGTCACGACCACGCCGTCCACGTTGTTCGGAACCTCGTGCATCTGGCGCAGGCTCTGGGAGAGGTCCTGGTACTGGATGCCCAGCCAGTCGATGCCGCTCTCCTTGTCCTCCTCGGGCTCGCCCTCGTCCTCGGCCGCGGCGTCGCGCTCCGGCCGCTCGCCGAGCTTGACCTTGAGCGACACGGGCTTGCCGTTTCTCAGCACGTCGAGATTGACCGAGGAGCCCGGACCCTTGTTCGCCACGTAGTTGATCAGGTCGCGGGTGGTCTTCACCTTGATGCCGTCGACGGCGGTGATGATGTCGCCGTGATGGACGCCGGCCTCGCCGGCGGGGGTGTCGGCTTCGACGGAGGCCACGAGGGCGCCGTCCGTGGACTCCAGGCCGAAGGCGCGCGCCTGGTTCCAGTTCATGTTGTTGATCTGGATGCCGAGGTAGCCGCGGCTGACCTTGCCCTTCTCGCGGAGCTGCGGCAGCACCTCCTTGAGCGTGTTCACGGGCACGGCGAAGCCGATGTTCTCGGCGCCCCAGTTGATCGCGGTGGCGATGCCGACCACCTCGCCCTGGAGGTTGATCAGCGGGCCGCCGGAGTTGCCGAAGTTGATCGCCGCGTCGGTCTGGATGAAGTTCTCGAAC
>JBJMGZ010000685.1:0-6247 GCA_045807605.1 Thermoanaerobaculia bacterium
CGCCCCTTCGGGGCTTCTGGAAAATGGGGGGCGCCCAACCTGGGGCTGAAGCCCCAGGCTCTATGCCTACGCCCCTTCGGGGCTCACGAGGGCCATGGAAGCTGACTTTCGAGACACCCTCTCAGAGCTCAATCGCTGCACGCGACCGCTCCAGGGCCGCGGCCACCGCCCGCTCCATGGAGCGATAGACGGCGATCCTGTCCCGCCGCTTGTGGATGCCCGACTTGGCGAGCACCCGCAGGGGCTGCATCTGCACGCCGGCGAGGATCACGTAGATCCCCATCTTCTGCAGCCGCTCCACCGTGCCTTCGAGAGCCACCAGGCCGGTGGCATCCATGGCCGGGACGGAGGAGAGATCCAGGAGGACCGCGCTGATCCCCGTGGGCACCCGCTGGAGCGCGGACATGGCCTTCTGCGCCGCGCCGAAGAAGAGCGGGCCGGCCACCTCGTAGACGAGCACGTCCTTGGGCAATCCCTTGACCAGGGGATGCTGGTCCACCAGCCGCACGTCCGAGACCTCCGCCATGCGGCGCATGAAGAGAAGCGCGGCGAGCACCACGCCCACGGTCACCGAGACCACCATGTCGAAGACCACCGTGAGGCCGAAGCAGAGCAGCAGCACCGCCACGTCGCTCTTCGGCGCCACCCGCAGGGCGTGCGCGAAGTGCTTGACCTCGCTCATGTTCCAGGCCACGAGCAGGAGCAGCGCGGCGAGCGAGGCCATGGGCAGGTAGCCGAGGGCCGGCGCCAGCAGCAGCACCGCCAGCAGCACGAAGGCCGAGTGGAAGATCCCGGCGAAGGGGGTGCGGGCGCCCGAGCGGACGTTCGTCGCCGTGCGGGCGAGCGCGCCGGTCGCGGCGATGCCGCCGAAGAATGGGGCCAGGATGTTGCCCGTGCCCTGGGCCAGCAGCTCGGCGTCCGGATCGTGCGAGCCGCCGGTCATGCCGTCCGCCACCACCGCCGACAGCAGCGACTCGATCGCGCCCAGCATGGCGATCGCGAAGGCCGAGGGCAGAAGATCCCGCAGCAGCCCGAACGACAGGCCCAGCGGCTGGCCGTCCGCTCCCGGCAAGTGCCAGGGAAGGACGGGCATCGGCAGCACCCGCGGGATGCCGTGGAACCGGCTCTGGATCGTGGCCACCTCGAAGCCCGGGACCAGGCCCGTCGCCAGGGCCGCCGCCGCGCCGGCGATCCCCAGCGCCACGAGCGGCGACGGGATCTTGCGCGTCACCTTCGGCCAGAGCAGCAGCACGGCCAGGGTGAACGCGCCCACGGCGAGATCGTCCCACTCCACGGTCGGCAGCGCCCGGACGAGCACCCCGACCCGCTCCAGGTAGGTCTCCGGCATCGGCCCGGTCGTGAGGCCCAGGAAGTCCTTGAGCTGGAGCGTGGCGATGACCACGGCGATGCCCGCGGTGAACCCGGTCGTGACCGGATAGGGCACGAACTGGATCAGCCCGCCCAGCCGGAGCGTGCCCATGAGACAGAGGATGAGCCCGGCCATGAGAGTGGCCATGACCAGCCCCCCGAGCCCGAACCGCGCCGAGATCGGAGCGAGGAGGACCACGAACGCCGCGGTCGGACCCGACACCTGGACGTTCGACCCGCCCAGGGCCGCGATCACCGCGCCGCCGAGGATGGCCGTGTAGAGCCCGTGCTGCGGCGCCACGCCCGACGCCACCGCGAGGGCCATGGAAAGCGGGAGCGCCACGATCCCCACGACGATGCCGGCCAGCAGGTCGGCGCGCAGGTCTTCGCGGTGATACCCGCGCCGCAGCGCGGTCCGCAGGGCGACGGCAGGGCGGACAGGCAGGATCGTCGGCTCGAGCAGAGCCTCATAACGGCGGGGCATGGGCTGGTCTCCAAAAGCTGGGGGAGATCATCTCACACCCTCTGCTACTCCAGCGCCATCTGCACCAGCGCCTCCATATGACCGGTCTGCGGGAACAGGTCGATCAGCGCGATGCTCTCGATGCGGTAGGCGGTCTTGAGGAGCCGCAGGTCCCGCGCGAGGGTGGCGGGGTGGCAGGAGAGGTAGGTCAGCCGCTTCGGCCGCCGCTCCAGGAGAGTGCGCGGCACCTTGGGCGACAGCCCTCCCCGCGGGGGATCCACCACGACCCGGTCCACGCCTTCGGGCAGCTCGGGGATCCAGGTTTCCACGGCGCGGGCCACCACCTCGACGTTCGTCAGCTTGTTGCGCCGCGCGTTCATGCGGGCGTAGCGGGCCGACTGCGTGTCCCCCTCGATCGTCACCACCTTGCCATAGCGCCGGGCCAGGGCCAGGGCGAACAGACCCACGCCGCCGTAGAGGTCATAGGACGCCTCCCCCTCCCAATCGCCCACCACCGCCTCCACCAGCCGGGTCAGCAGGCCGCGGTGGCCCTGGAAGAAGGTGCGCGCGTCGTAGGCATAGTTGAGGTCGCCCACCTGGAGCGAGATCTCCCCATGCGGCAGGCCGGCGAGCGTCGGCGAGACCGTGACCTCCCCTCCGTCCCCGACGGCGACGTCGATCCGCGTCGGGCTGCCGGCGCTCAGCTGGTCCCGCAGCTCGGGCAGGAAGGCCTCCAGCTCGGGCACCAGCAGCGGGCAGCGGGTCACCGGCACGAGGTCCTTGGTGCCGCGGGCGTAGTAGCCGATGCGGACGCCGTTCGTCATCGGGTCGACGTCGGTGTGGAGCTGGGTACGGAGACGGTAGCCCCACGGCGCGCCCGCGATCAGGTGGGTGTTCTCGGGGCCGACCTGGATGCCTCCCAGGCGCTCCAGGGTCTCGCGCACGGCGGCGGCCTTGAGCAGCGGCTGCACCTCGTCGCGGATGTGCTGGAGGTCGCAGATGCCGGTCGGGCTGAGCTCGGGGTAGGGATCGGGCCGGCGCGCGGGGCCGGGCTCCAGGACCTCGACGATCTCGCCGCGGCCGAAGTCGGGCCGGCGCTCGACGACGCGCACCTTCAGAAGGTCGCCCGGCGCCGAGCGCGGGACGAAGATCGGCACGCCCTCCCAGCGGGCCAGCCCCTCGCCGCCCTCGACCAGCTTCTCGATGCGGACCTCGAGCTCCTGCACCCCGGCCAGGCGGGCGCCCGGAGGAGGGGCCGGAGCCGGCCGCGGCGCGGGAGGAGGGACGGCTTCCGGAGCGGGCATCTTCCGCCAGGCCGGCGGTCCGGAAACCCCCTCCCCGGCCCTCCCCCGCGGCGCGGGAGAGGGAGAAGAACGCCCCTGCCGCGGCCGGCCGTCCTTCGCAGGCCTGCGGGGACCGCGCCCCCGTCCCCCCTGGCTGTCTCTCGTCCTCATGCCTCCCCTTCTACTAGAAAGTGGATGCGCGGAGCCAGCTCCGGCATCCGGCGCTCGACCTCGGCCCGCAGCTCGGCCACCTTGTGCCGCCGCGAAAGGTGATGCAGGACCAGGGCCTGGTTCCGCATCTCCCCGGCCCGGCGGGCGATGTCCTCCAGGTGCAGATGCTTGAAGCGCTCCCCCTTGTCCCGGTGCTCCTCGCCGAGGAACGTGCACTCCAGCATCAGCACCCGGGCCTCGAACAGCCGCGGCTCGCGGTCGAACACCGCCGGGCCGGTGTCGGCGCAGTAGGAGAGCCAGAGCTCCGCCACCGCCTCCGAGGTCTCCACCCCCTGCCGGCGCAGCTCGATCAGCTCGGCCGCGGGCAAGCCGGCGTACGCGGGTCCCAGCCGCCGCTTGGTCCGCCAGAGGTGGAAGCCGAGCGTCGGCACCACGTGGTCCACGGCGAACGCCTCCATGGCCAGGTCCCGGCCGACCTCGACCCGGTCGCCGGGCGAGAGCGGCAGCAGATCGTAGCGGTAGCGGACCCGCTCCAGGCGCTCGGCCGCGGCGATCAGGAGGCCCAGGGGCCCGGCGGTCTCGGCCGGGCAGAAGACCCGGGTGTGGGCCAGCCGGTGGAGCGAGCGCTGCGACAGCACGTACGGCAGCCCCAGCACGTGATCCAGGTGGCCGTGGCTGATGAACACGTCCGCGGCGCCGGCAAGCTGCAGGGCGCCGCGGCCCACGTCGAGCGCCAGCCCCGGCGGATGGATGCGGAACCAGGTCTCGTCCCCGGCGCGCGACCAGCCCTCGATCCGAAGATCTCCGAAACGCAGCTCCACGGGTCGGATAAGGGACATTTGCGTAGGGGCGGCCCTTGTGGCCGCCCTCCGGAAGGGCACCCACAAGGGGGTGCCCCTACACGGAGGATCGATCCGTCTGTATCAGATCTCCCGGTAGATCCAGCGGCGGATCGGGGCCAGGCGGTTCTGCACGCTCTCCCAGTCCGGATCGATCAGCCACAGGGTGGCGGCGACCGAGGACAGCAGCGAGTTGCCGTCCTGGGGGGTGAAGCAGAAGCCGTAGACCTCGCGCTTGCGCCGCACGGTGACGGTGGGCAGCACCACCACGGCCTGGGACAGGATGCGCCCGTAGTAGCCATGGTCGCGGCCGAAGCTGAAGATCAGGTTGGCGTAGCGCTTGTCCGTGACCGCCACGCGCGGGTTGTCCTTGAGCCGCTGCCGGACCTCGTCGAGGGTCATGTCCCGGTTGAGCTCCAGGCTGAACCAGATCGAGTGCATGTACTGGGTGTTGAGCTTGACCGCGCTCGAGAACAGGTTGAGCTCCTTGCTCAGCGTCTCGAACACGTGATGGGCATCGCGGGCGTGGTGGGTGCCGAAATCGGGGTCCTCGTGCTTGCCCACGTTCGGGGCCGGCACGAAGCTGTCCGAGGACGAGACGTCGTTCGCCCGCCGCATGCAGACGAAGGTGCCCTTGTGCAGGCAGTACTCCTTGCCGGCGCCCTCGTCGCAGACCGTCTTGATCAGGGTGGTGATGTTGTGCGTGTTGCAGGAGACGATCTGCAGGAACCGGTCCTCGCCCGCGATCAGGGTCTCGTCGTTGACGCCGCGGGCGTAGGGCTTGCCGAAGCCGAACTCGCTGCCCTGGGCGAGGAAGCCCTTGGGGCCGCTGATCCCCTCGTAGAGCCTCTCCTTGTTCTCGTTGCCGGCCGGGGTGCAGTCGAGCACGACCGTGGCGCGCTCCAGCGCCTCCCGCGCGTCGTAGCTGACCTCGTGCCCCAGCTTCTCGAACTCGCCCCGGACGTCCTCGTCCACGGCGAGCTTGGCGCCGCGCTCGATCAGATGCTTCAGCCGGGACTTGTCGGACGCGAGCGGCGTCCGCTTGTGGAAGGTGACCTCGTCGATCCCCATCCGATCCCGGAAGTCGGTGAACAGGCCGATGAGCGGCTCTCCGATCGTGCCCGTGCCGACGACATGGACAATCCTCTTCATGAGTACCCTCTCGACGGAAAAAGTTGGGGTTGCGCCGGACCCTCGGGCCGGCACAGCGGTGTCGGACGGCGTGGAGATTAGCACGCGCCGTGCCAAAGAACGGAGAATCTCTTTTTCCACAGACTCGGGAAACAGGGCCCCGTCGTCTGTAAGATCTTCCTGCTTCCTCCCGCGGAAGGGGCTTCCCGAACGAGAATTTTCCACGGGTTTTTCACCGGTTTTTCACCGGTTTTCCTCCAACCTCTGGGGTTGACGGGGGGCTTGACCACAACATCTAGTGGTCTTAAGCTTCCTGAAGTCGTAGCCGCAGGGAAGCCCAGGGACTCATTCCAGGAGGACACGAAGATGGTTCAACCCGTGGTTCAGGAGCAGAGTGCGAGCGGCAGGTCGTCGGCGTCCATGGTGGAAGGTCCGGTCAAGGGGGGAGTGTCCGCCAAAAACGGCCTGAGCTTTCAACGCTTCTATACCACGCCGGGGGTGAGCCCCTTCGACACGGTCGAGTGGGAGCTGAGGGACGCGGTCATCAGCAACGAGAAGGGGGAGAAGGTCTTCGAGCAGAAGGCGGTCGAGTTCCCCAAGTCCTGGTCGCAGACGGCGACCAACGTGGTGGTCAGCAAGTACTTCCGCGGCCAGATCGGCACGCCGGAGCGGGAGAGGAGCGTGCGCCAGCTCATCTCGCGCGTGTCGGACACGATCACCGAGTGGGGCCGCGACGGCGGCTACTTCGCCTCGTCGGAGGACGCCGAGACCTTCCACGACGAGCTCACCCACATCCTCCTCTACCAGCACGCCTGCTTCAACTCGCCGGTCTGGTTCAACGTCGGCATCGAGCCCAGGCCGCAGTGCTCGGCCTGCTTCATCAACTCGGTCGACGACACCATGGACTCGATCCTGACCCTCGCCAAGACCGAGGGCATGCTGTTCAAGTACGGCTCGGGCACGGGCAGCAACCTCTCCAAGCTGCGCTCCTC
>JBJMGZ010000686.1:0-11844 GCA_045807605.1 Thermoanaerobaculia bacterium
CCTTCGGCGGATGCCTCATGACGCGGTAATTCCTAACCATGGAAATCACTCTACACCAGGTAGCGGCGCGCTTTCCCTGGGTGCGCCGGCGTCTCGCCGGCATCCTCAAACATTGGGCCGAAGGCCCGGCCTTCTTGCAGAGGCGGCGCCAATTGCAGGCGTTCCGCCGATTTCTCCGGACAAGCCGGCGGGGACGCCAGCGCACCCAGGGAAAGCGCGCGTTGGCAAGGGCCCAACGAACTACGTCAGCTTCAGGAGGATCTCGTCAATGGTCGAGAACATTTCCTCCGGCCCATGAGCCCGTAGCGCCTCCGGATGGGTGTAGCCCCAGGTCACCGCCCCGAAAGCGATCCCTTCCGCGCGCGCCGCCTCCAGGTCTCGGATCTCGTCCCCAATGCACGTCCCGTCGAAGTCGAAGATGGCCAGCCGGTATCTCATCAGGCGGCGATATACTCCCGGAAGTCCGACAAGGAGGAACATCCGTGCCCGCATTCGACCGTATCACCCTGGACCCCGAAGTCATGGGGGGCAAGCCCTGCATCCGCGGGATGAGGGTCACCGTCGGGACCATCCTCGGCCTCCTCGCGTCAGGCCATGGCGAGGATGAGATCCTGAGAGCCTATCCTTATCTCGAGCGAGAGGACATCAAGGCTGCGCTCAGCTATGCCACCCCGAAACGACCTCGACGCGGATTCCAAGGTTGCCCGTCATAGGTACAGACTGGTACAGGAGGTTGCTGTCCCTCCCGATGGTCTCAAGGTGCTCGATGATTTCATCGAGTTGACCGTCTCCCAAGAGCCGGCGAAGCGGCAACAGGGCTCTCACCCCCGCACGGGTGTGACGGCGGCTAGCTTGCCGCCTTGACCCTCTTGATTCTTCTCAGCTCATCAGCCTCGGTGAGAGCCGCTTGATAAAGGTCCCAGCGAAGCTGCAGGTTCATCCAGAGATCCGCGGAGGTGCCGAAGAACCTGGACAGCCGAAGGGCCGTGCTCGGCGTCATACCCCGCTTCTTGTTGATCAGCTCGTTCACGCGCTGATAGGGGACGTGAATCCCGTCGGCCAGATCCCGCTGCGACAAGGCCATCGGCTTCAGGAACTCCTCCAGCAGCATCTCGCCCGGATGCGTCGGCTCCCGATGTGTCGGTATGCGAACCATGGCTACCTCTGCCTGCTCGGCTCAATGGTAATCGGTGACTTCAACCTCGTCGGGTCCATTGTCAGTCCAGTAAAAACAGACGCGGTACTGATCATTGATCCGGATGCTCCACTGACCGGCCCTGTCGTCTTTCAAGCGTTCCAGCATATTGCCCGGCGGCACCCGCAGATCGCCGAGGCTCACAGCGGAATCGACCTGATCCAGCTTGCGGCTTGCCACGGCCCAGAGACTCTGGGGGCAACAGCGGCGAGCCGCCTTGGTGTTCTGGCCATTGAAGATGTCCTCGGTCCCGGAGTTCTTGAACGCGCGGATCATCCGCCTTCACGATAGCACGGATACCATGTTATTTACCCTGCCAGCTTTCGGAGGATCTCGTCAACGGTCGAGAACATCTCCTCCGGCCCCTGCGCCCGGAGCGCCTCCGGGTTCGTGTAACCCCAGGAGACGGTCCCGAAGGCGATCCGTTCCGCGCGGGCGGCCTCCAGGTCCCGGATCTCGTCCCCAATGCAGATCGCCTCGGCCGCGGGGACTCCGCTGCTGCGCAAGACCCCGCGGAGCTTCGGCCGCTTGCCGAAGATGGAGGCGCCGCACGCGTAGTGCTGGATCAGCGCGGCGTTGCCGGGCCCGAGGACTTGGCGGACATTGTCGAGCGAATTGGAGGTGACGACCGCAGTTCGAATTCCCTGATCGGCCAGCCCCCGGAGGAGCCGATCCGCGCCCGGGAAGAGACGGATCTGGGCGATGTCCCGGGCCATGTGCCGCCGGAAGTCCCGACCGATCCGCGGCAGCTTCCGCATGGGTATGCCGAGCTGCGCTACGTTCTGGCGGGCCGCCCGGCCGCGAAGCGTCTCGATCTCATGCTCCTCCATGCGGCGGAACCCGTGGTCGTCCGCGAGCCGGTTCACCACTCCGAGGAACCAGGAGAACGAGTCCGCCAGCGTCCCGTCGAAGTCGAAGATGGCCAGCCGGTATCTCATCAGGCCCATCATCGCCTAAAGGCGAAAGGCAGGGGAGCCCAGCGGTTCGCCCTGCCCTTCCGTCCTGACTAAGCCTTCGTCGACTTACGGCTGCCGCTCGTCAAACCCCAGCGGCACCTGCTGCCTCCCCTTGCTCGCATCCCGGGGCACGACCTGCAACAGGTAGTCGCCGGGCTCCAGCCCTTCCGCCTGGAGCCGGGTGTGGGGCACGAGACCCGCGGGGGCCGGGGTCTTGTTGGCGGTGGCTTCGTCCAGCGCTTCGCCTTCGCCGATCAGGACTCCCGACGCGTCGAAGAGACGGGCGAGGACGGGCTTGTCGTCAGGGCTGGAGATGACCAGGTCGAGCGGTCCTCCCCTCTCGAAGCGGATCACCCGGAAGTCGCCCAGCGGCGGGAGCTCCGTCGGGGCCGGATCGGGGCCGGGCCAGGGGGGCTCGCCCGGGATGCGGCCGCCCTGGAGCGCGATGATCCCTTTCATGATCTCCAGCTCCCCTTCCGGAGTCAGGCTGCGGAACATCGACATCTGACGGCGCAGCTCGTCGCACTCGCTCTGGGTGTAGAAGCGCGTGCCCTCCCACTGCGCTTCGAGCTGGTAGAGGTGGCGGGGCGGCGCGGGCGCGCTCACGTCCACGAGGACCGTGCCGCCGTTGGGCAGGACTTGCAGCAGGTTGTCCACGATGACGAACCCCAGACCGCTCCTCACTGGGGACCGGACGGACAGGTTCATCGGATGTGCCCTCAGGGTGAGCCGTCCCGGGTTGTCGAACTGGCAGGAGGTATGGTTCGCGGGCGGACCCGCCACCGCCGGCACGATGACCCGGTAGGTGTCGGTGTCCGTGGCGGTGTGCTGCCAGGCCCAGTCCGCGGCGAGCCGCCGCTGTTCGGGGAACCACAGGTCCGCGGGCTCGATCCGCACGCGGGGGTCGGCGACCAGGTCGACCGTCCGGCCCTGGGCGTCCTGGGACTCGCCCCAGTCCAGAGGCAGCTCGCGGTAGCTGGTGCGCACCTGGACGGCATAGGCCCGATCCCCGGCGCGGCCGTCGGGGCTGGAGACCTTGAGCCTGGCGCCGGCAAAGCCGATCACGTCGTTCGTGGCCCGGTCCTGCGTCTGGCCGGGCGCGATCTGGACCTTGAGCGTCGCGGGCAGCGAGCCCGAGGCGTGCCAGGGATTCCAGGACTCCACGTCGAGGAGGAGCGGCGACGGCAGCGGCAGCACCTCGACGTCCGCGAAGTCGGAGAGGGAGAAGCGGTAGCGGTCCACCTCGGGATCGAACAGGACGATCTCGCCGCTCGGCGGGTAGGCTGCCGAGGGCTCGGTGAGGAAGCCGTCGCGGCTGGTGAGGAGCGCCGCCGCGCCCCGGGCGGGGACGGGCAGGGTGCCCAGGCTGAGATGGGCGGTGTCGTTGGGCTCGGTGTCGAGACGCGGCGACCAGAAGGGCTGGTCCACCAGGCTGGCCGGCATCTCGCCCCCGGGGGTCACGTGATAGTGCAGCCGCCAGTCCCCGCCGGGCGACTCCAGCGGCGAGGCGTCGGGGTTGTCGGGCGTCCCGAGGTCGAAGCCGTCGATGAGCGAATCGGTGGGCGGGGGGAAGAGGGCCTCGCCGCCACCCTGGGGGAGGGTCGGGTCCTCTTCATAGCCGGTGACCTGGAGGTTCAAGTCCGGCCCCGAGATCGGGAACGAGTCCAGGATGCCGATGTTCTGGCCCGACGCCATCTGCTGGTTCCAGAGAAGCTGGCGCCAGATGCCGTTGATGTTGACGGCGTAGTACAGCTCGCCGCAGTCCTCGAACGCGCTGATCGAGAAGCAGTCGGGCGGGAACCCATGGTCGTGATCGTCCAGCACGTCGACCTGCCAGTCGCCCACCATGGCCGTGCGCGAGGTGCGGGAGAGGCCGTCCTCGGGCTGCACCAGGTGGCCGAGCATCATCTCGAAGTAGAAGGTGCCGGTGCGGTCCGGAGGATCGACGCTCACCTCCAGGCCGCCGGCCGTGCGGGTGAAGGAGACCCGGCTCGGATCTCCTTCCACGACGCGCGCAAAGGGCGCCCAGCCCGCGGGCGGCAGCTCGACCTCGAAGGTGAACGGGCCGTCGAATTCATAGGAGAACGGCTCGGGATCGCTGTTGAGCCAGACGCGCACCATGCGCACCGTGCGCTGCGGGCCGCCGGGCCAGAGCGGCCGGACCTCCAGCCTGTCGCTCTCGAACATGGGGATGGGATGGACCTCGGTTTTCGGCTCGTGGCCGCAGTCGAAGATCCAGCGCCCGAGCGCGGTGACATGGTCGTTGATGCTGGGGCGCGCGCCGAGGTCGCGGTCGCGGTTCGGAGGGAAGCCGGCCGACTCGGTTTCGAGCACCAGGTTCTCATCGCCGTCCACCGTGGCCCAGCGGTCCTCCTGGCGGGTCAGGGTCATTTTCATGTCCACGTCGTGGCTCGTGTGGATGAAGAGGGAGTCCGCGTCCGAGACGTAGACCTTGGTGAGCGTCCCCGAGACCTGGATGAACGGGCGGGTCTCGTCCACCAGAGGCCATTTGAGATCGGAATCGAAGACGAAGGCCAGGTCCCGCGGCTCGGGCAGGAGCGGCGGCGAGAGCGACCAGGTGCAGGGCTCTTCGAAGTCGGACACGGTCGGCGGCGTGCGCGGCGGATCGCCCACGGCCAGGGCCGCCAGCTCGGAGGAGACGTGCACGCGCGGCGCCGAGTTGATCACGGGCTGGACCGCGGCCTCGATGCTGCTGAGGGCGAGCGCCGACGGCTTGCTCGTGGCGGCCACTCCCCAGGTGTCGGAGCGCAGCTCGTTGAAGCTCGCGGGCCACCGGTCGCGGAACGCGCGCTGTTTGCCGGAGCCGTCCGGGACCTCGCCGTCGTAGGCGAGGGCGAAGCGCAGGGACGCGCCCGGCGCGAACGGCGCGAGGGCCTTGAGCGGGATGCGGATCTCGCCCGACCACCAGGGCGCTTCGAACGGGTGCAGGTCCTCCTGGGCGCTCAGGCGATCGCCGGCGAGAGCTTTCGCCTGGATTCCCGCGGGAGCGGCTCCTCCGTAGCCCGTGACGTTGCCGGTGCCCGCCACGAGCTTGCCGTCCGGAGTCAGGCGGATGCGCAGCTCGGACGAGCCGGGCTGGGTGGCCGGTTTGCCGTCGCGATCGATCCACAGGGTGACCGCGCTGCTCGCGCCGCCGATCCGGCCGGCCAGGACGTTGGAGCAGAGCCAGAGGGAGTCGCCCGCCACCATCATCTTCATGTGGAGCGAGCGGTCGGGCTCCAGGTTGAGCTTCGCGGCCCGCCCGTACTCGGCGAGCGAGCAGTCGCCGTCGAGCTTCATCGCCGTGGCGTCCGCCACGGCCGGGACCTGCGCGTTCCAGGCCGCCAGCGGCTTGCGCGCCGGATAGTCGTAGGCCTCGAATTGCGGCGGATCGGGAAACTTCGTGACCTGCGGCCCCTCCCGCGCCAGGGAGGCGTTGCCGATCAGCCCGGCGTCATGGCCGCCGGCCAGGTCGCGCAGGTCCGAGGTGAACGGCCAGAGCCCCACGAGGCCCTCTTCGCCGCCGCTCAGATCGAGGAAGGCCGTCTCCCGGATCTCCGCGGCCGAGCGGGCATGGTCCCAGATCCGCAGCTCGCGCACGTAACCGTGGAGCGGGTCGCGGTCGGGATCGTCGCGGTCCGAGCCGATGCGCAGCGGCAGGGTCGAGGAGCCCAGGACCGCCGGCACGCGGACCTCCCCCTCCTCCCTCACCTGCGCCGGCTCCCAGCCGGGCTGGAGGACGACGGCGCCGTCCACGTAGAGAGTGCGCACGCCCTCGGCGTCGAAGGTGGCGGCCACGTGGTGCCAGCCGTCTCCGAGGGGATGGCTGGCGCCGAGCACGGTGGAGGCGCCGCCATGGCCGAAGCGGACGCCCTCGCACAGGGCCAGGAAGTAGGAAGCCGCCCGGCCGTTGCCCACCAGCGGGCCGCAGTCGCCGTCCACGGCGCGCACCCAGGCCTCGACCGTGAGCTCCTTCGGGTTGAGCTCGGGCGCGAACGGCACCACCAGATAGCTCTCGCGGCCGTCGAGGAAGACCGAGCCTGCCGACTCCTGGTCGAACACCGGGGCCAGCGCCAGCCCTCCCCAGCTCCGCGGAGAGCCGGGCGCGGCGCCCGCCGGCCAGCTCAGGAGACCGGTGCCCCCCTTGCCTTCGACGGTGAGACCGAGGCCGGCCGTCCGGGCATAGCCGCCGAGCCACTCCAGGGAGATCCGCACCTCGGCGCTCCCTGACACAAACGTGGCAGAGGCGTCGCCGGCCGGGATCGGCAGGGGGACGAGCTTGCCGTCCGGACCGCCCCGCTCGGCCTTGATGGTCCCGGTGCTCGTGAAGCTGAAGACGTAGTCGCCTGTCCCCGGCGCGCTTCCGGCCGACAGGTCCGGATCGAGGCCGACGGCAATGCGCTCCGTCCCGGAAGGCAGCTTGCCGATGCAGAGGTAGAGGTCGAGGGAGGAGTGGACGATCGCGACCTGCCCGGAGAGGCTGGCGCCTCTCTCATAGGCGGGATCGCCGCATTTGCCGTCCACCGTGGGGGGGTCGAGCCAGCGGGGGACGGTGATCTGGGCCGCGGCGCTCCGGGCGAGCAGCGCCGCCGTCAAGACGGTGAGAAGAAGCAAAGGCTTTCGCAAGGGTCGTCTCCTTTCGACAAGGAGGCGACGCCGGGCGGGGAATCACAACGTCAGGGCGTGATCGGCTGGGCCTGCGCGGCTTGGTTCTGGTTCTGCTGCACGATCTGGGCAGCGAGGTTGAGCCGGACGTGCTTGTCGAGCTTCGCGGACGGACGGGTCGTGTCCGGCGGCGAGGCGAGGGCCCAGAGGTTGCGGCCGACCTGGACGGGCGTGAGGATGAGCCCCCAGGGGAACCCCCACCAGCCGAGCACGGCCGAGAACGCCGTGCTGCCGAGCTGCGCCTTGACTCCGCAGCCGCGGCAGGAGACCTGGGGCTGGCTCGACCACTGCGTCATGATGAGCGCCGACCAGACGCGGTAGCTCGTGTGCACGTCCACCGGGCCGCGCCCGCCGCACTTGGGGCAGGCCCCCTGGTGCACCTCCCAGACGACCTGCTGGACGCTGGAATCGGGGATGTGCTGGGACACCTCCAGGAGCGCGCCGGCGGCGTGGCACCGAGCGTTGCAGAAGCGCCGGCTCCCGTCCTTGACGCCGCCAAAGAGGATGCTGCTGCCGCAGTAATCGCAGCTCGCCATGGCTATCTCCTTCTCCAGGTATGGTTTAGGAGATCGTATCCGCGCTGCTGCGGGGTTGTCAATGTGGCGGTAGAATCCGGTGAAACTCTCGACACGGCGAGGCCCCATGGAACCAGACAACCCGGACCATCCGGAACCTCCACGGCAGGATCCCGCGCGCTCCACGGATTTCCCGGGCGTCCTCGCCTGGGCACGCAGGCTGCCGAGACTGATCGCCCTGGGGGCCGGCATCTACGTCTGCTTTCTGATCCTGGGGATGGTCTCCCAGTCCACCGACAACGCGCCGCGCATCGAGATCGATCCCGTCCGGGCTGATGGATACGGGTTCCGGGTCAGCGGACGCGCCCGGCCTTTCGACATGATCGAGGTGCTGGCCGGCGAGCGGCAGCTCGCGATCATCCCCACGGACTGGCGCGGCCGCTTCGAGACGCAGACGTACCCGCCGCCGGAGGCACGAGGCCTCTGGGCCAGGGTCTTTGCGTGGAAGAAGCCCGACGTCGAGATCGCCAGGACGGGCATCGTCGCCATCCCCCCGGCTCCGGGTGAGCAGGCTCCGCCGCGCCTGACTCTCGCCTATTTCGTCGAGGAGACGCGGACCCTGTGGGTCGCCGGCTATGGCCCCCCTTCCGAAGAGATCGTCTTCCAGGCGCCGGGGGGCGAGCGGGTCGGGTACGCCTTTCCCGGTCCGGACGGCGGCTTCGACGCATTGATCGCCCTGCCCGCCGAACGCGAGATCCCGGCGGCGCTGATCCTGGAGGAGGTAGGAGGGCAGGAGCCGTTTGCTGTGAGCCGGGTCAAGGCCGCCGACCTGCCGCTCTCGCGCACGGCCGAGATCGAGATCCGTGCCCAGGAGCCGCATCTGACCCTGCGCCTGGAGTTGCCGGCCGCGCACCCGTATTTTGCGCTCCTGGAGCAGGGGCTCATGCCGGCGGAGGAGCTCGTCCGGGCTGTCTTCGGCTCCCTGTCGCCGGGGGGCTTGAGCGAAACGGAATCCTTCGAGAAGACCGGTTCCCAGGGAGTCGTCCTGATCGAGCAAAACCTGATCTTCGTGGGCCAGAGCCTGGAGTGGGTACAGGGCCGAGGCATCGGAGAGGCCCCGCTGCTGACCGCCCGGGACCGCATCAGCATGCGCTTCCAGGGCATCAAGCCGGCCTGGTTCGGAGATCCTCCGCCCTCGCGCTTCGCGGGCGACAGCGCCACCTGGCAAGGTCCCGTGCCCGCGCGGCAGGTTCCAGAGGTCGGATTCCACCTTCCGGACCTCGTGCGCATCTATGCCGGCCTGCGGGGAGTCCCGCAGACGGAGGTCCAGGACGAGAAGTTCCTCGACTTCATCGGGAGGATCAGCGGCCGGGGAGGGGCGGCGTTCCAGTCCCTCTGGCGTGAGCTGCTCCTGCTGATCCCCTTCGCCGGGTTGATCTGGCTGGCGGCGCGGCAGCCCTTCGGCTCCAGAGAGCTCTGGCGCGCCCTGGCCGCGACGGCGGCCGTCCTGGCCCTCTGGAGAGTCTTCGGCGCGCTCTCGCCCTGGGTCCTGCGGTTCGGCGGGACCTTCCTGGCGCTTCCCCTGTCGCGCTCGCCCACGCAACCGCTGGGCCCGCTCGTCCCCCAGGCGTTCTGGATGCCGTTCGCGCTGTTCGCCGCGGCCCTGCCTTCCCTCTGGACCCATCTGTCCAACATGGAGCCGGCGGTTGCGGCTCCGAAGGCCCGGCGGTCCATCCTGCGCCGCGCCCGCATCGGGCTGCGGCTCGTGTACGGGGTCGGCGTCTCGATCCTGTACATCGCGATCGCCTATGGCGTCTTGAGGCCCTCGGACGTGCTCGCGCTCCGGTCGGACCTGGAGCTCCAACTGGTGGAGAGGCTCGCGCTCCCGGTCTGCTTCTGCCTTCTCCTCCTGACCTTCGGTCTGCGTGCGCTGCTGATGGGCGTCGCGGTCGTGCTGGTTGCGCTGCGGCAGCACGCTCTCGCGGATCCGAGCCTTCAGGAGGCGGCGTCCGAGCTGAAGAGCCTCGCCAGCCTCCGGGACGGCCTCGCCATCGCAATTGCGGTGCTGGCCGTCTGCCCGTTCCTCTTCCTCCTCGTGCGGCGGCTCACCCGCGCTTTTCTCGGGAGGCGCGGAGCGCTTGCGCTGACCGCGGCCCTGGTGGCGAGCGCCCTGCTGCTGCCCCACCTCCCTGTCCGGATCATGCTGGCTGCGGCGGGCGCGCTTCTCCTGTTCGGCTTCGGCGGGATCGTCCTGCGGCTGCTGCGCGGCTCCGGTCTCTCCAGGCCCTGGGTCCGAGCCCTCGCGAGCCGGCCCCGCGCCGCTCA
This sequence comes from Thermoanaerobaculia bacterium, assembly GCA_045807605.1. GTDB lineage: Bacteria > Acidobacteriota > Thermoanaerobaculia > Multivoradales > UBA5704 > DATMER01. The sequence continues at coordinate 9,657 of JBJMGZ010000686.1, forward strand.
AGGCGCCCTGTTGCTCGCAGCTCTCCTCCTGGCTTGGCCGCTCACCGGCGCGGACGCGGCGACGAGGCTCGAATCCGGGCAGGTGCAGATCCTCAATACGCAGATCCAGGACCTCTTCGTCTACGTTCTCGCCCTGGGGCTGGTGCTGCTCCTGCGCGATTACGCACGGAGATCTCCGTCGCCGGTCGTGGAACGGGCGACGCTGGCGACCGGCATCTATCTTTTTTCGGTTCTGCTGATCAACAGCTACAGCCCGTGGCTCCTGCTGCCCGTCCCGTTCCTCGTCGGCCTCCTGCTGGCCGGTTCGTGGCTCTTCCGGCCCGAGGACGAGGTGCAGCGGCTGCGCTCCGTCCCGGCCGATAAATTGAACAAGAGGCACCAGCTCATCCAGGACGTCGTCGACGCAAGCGCGGCGGGCGAACAGTTCGCAGCGATCCGGAAGTCGCTGACCCAGAAGCTGAACAGCGTCGAGCTGACGCCCGAGGAATACGACGGCAAGCTGGAGGTCTACAGGAGCTATCTCGGGAAGAAGCTCGAACTCGAGAACGTCTCCTCGGGGGTGAGCTCACGGGAGGCCGTGTTCGCCGTGGGCGGCCCCGATCTGTGGAGCAACGTGTCCGCGGCCGTCAAGACGGGAGCGGTCCTGGCGGCCGGTCCGTTCCTGATCGCGATCTATCAGTTTTTGCCGCACAGCCGGGTGAGCTATCCCTTCCCCTTGATGACTCTCCTCGGCTTCATCCTCTCGGCCGCGGCAAGCTGGCTCCTCTACTCTTTTTTCTTCGGCTTCTACTTCGCGTACCTGCGCGGCAGGAGCGGCCTCACCAAGGGCATCCACCTGTTCGTCGGACTGTTCCTTCCCTTCGCCGTGTACCGGCTGCTCAATGCCCAGTCCCTGACCGACATGCGGTCCTTCATTCTGTGGGCGACGCAGCTCTTCCTCTTCTGCAGCCTGCTCGGGCTGTTCGCCGTGGATTACCGGCTCTTGCGGAGCAACGGTTTCCGACTGCGCGACTTGACCGCGGTCCACAACGTGCCGGCTCTCTCCGCCTATGCCTCCACGGCCGTGGCAGCCCTGGTCCCGACCGTGATCGCCTTGATCACGGGCAAGTTCGGAGAGATCGTGAAATTCTTCCTGGAGACGGTCCTCGGCGTCCCTTCCGGATCATAGGAGGATGCGGGTCGGAGCTCAGCTATCGCCGAACACCTCGGCGAGCGAAACCCGGCGGAATCCGCGCGGCGTCTCTTCGCCCGCCCGGGCAAGGCGCATGCCGCCGACGAGCTCATCCGCCTCCTGGGTCGCCAGAGTTTCCCAATCGAAGCGGAAGATCTTCTCGAAATACTCGGCGACCTCCGCATCGCGGATCAGGAGGCTGGCATCGCGGTTGAACAGGCTGCCTTCGTTCGTCAGGTTGTGGCTCCCGATCATGACCGCCGCCGTATCGACGACGATGCCCTTGGTGTGGCACCGCTTCTGTACGCGGATCGCGTCCGTATCCAGCCCGAAGTCCTTGAGGCGTTCGAGAAGCTTCTGCTGCTTGGCGGCATTGGAGCCGCCGAACTCGCGGGCATCACGGAAGATGATCCGCACGTCGAGGCCCGCTTCCTGCTTGTCCCGCAGCACACCGAAAAAGGCCTCGAACTCGTCGTTGTTGTCGTCGAGCAGATTGAAAGACTGGTTCTCGACGTAGACCTTCCGCGTGGCCTCCTTGATCATGCTGATCGCAGTGGCCATGAACAGGCGGTTGCCTCGGGAGTCCCGATCGGGCGTCAGCAAGGGCTGTACGTCAAGCTCGCGATCGAGCACCAGAGGCTTGAAGTAGCGAGCCCTGACGGCTCGCTCCGCCTCTTCCAGGAAGGCGGACTCCGGGATGAAGAGATCCGGCAGCGCGACCTCGATCGCCTCTTCGAGAGGCACGCGCTGCGCTTCTTCGAAGTCGAACTCGATATACTTTTGAAACAACGTGGCGAGCTTGCGATTCGCGATGATGGCATGCCACTCCCGGTTGTGCTGCCTCAGCGGCGTGATCGAGGTCTCCCCTTCGCCGGCAGGATCGATGTCGGCCTGGTTCGAGTCCTTCCAATTGCCGCTGGACAGCCAGACTTCTTCGCCGTCGCGCGAGGCGACCTTGATGTGGTAGGAGGAAGGGATCAGCTTCCCGTCGCCGACGGAAGCCCAAACGTGCTTGAG
>JBJMGZ010000687.1:0-2905 GCA_045807605.1 Thermoanaerobaculia bacterium
CCAGGCCCGGCGGATGCTCGAAGAGATCCGGCGGATACGCCGGAAGTAGCGTTCAGCTTTCCGCGCCTTCTGGAGGAGATGGAAGCTGGGCTCCGTGTCAGACCGACTCGGCACGCGCTCCCGGTGTGAACCGGACCTTCACGAACCTCGCCGGTTGAGGATGGCATCGGCCTCGGCGAGGACGGTATCCAGATCCTCCCCCTGTCCGGCCATGATCTCCTGCTCTCCTCGCGCCAATCGGGCCAGCAGCTCTCGCTCCGCCTCGGATTGCCGGTAGGATTCGATGCTGATCAAAATAGCCTTCGCACGGCCACGCTGAGTGATGACGGCGGGCGTCTGGGAATCACGGACACGGCGGACGACCGCGGCAGCCCCCTGCCCAAGGTCGGAAAGCGGAATGATTTCGGGGATCTTCGAACCCATCGAGCGCTCCTCGTTCCAGGCCCTTAGCTTACCGCAAATCACCCCGGACCCTCAGCGAACGCGTATCAGCATCGGGCTAAGGCATCGCGAACACCCCGTCTTCCACCTCGGGGTTCACGCGGATCCTCTCGACCCTCGTCACGGTGTGCCGCGCCCCGTACTCCTTCTCGATCCGGTGGGGGATGACTAGGCCGTCGACGTTCCGGAAGTCGGAGAACCAGGCCCGCTCCTGCATCTCCTGGGGCATCTGGGAGTAGTCGAAGACCTTCGAGTCGACCGCCACCTCCAGGTACGTCCGGGGATCGAGGTGCCAGGTCTCCACCCAGCCGTTGGACCGGGTGAGCTCGAGGCGGAGGGTCTCCTGACCGTTCACGTTTCCCCGGCCGGCCAGGACGACCTTGTGGCCCTTTTCCCGATAGCCGAAGAGGGCCGGCTCGATCTCCGCATCGCGGGCGGTCATGGCGGCCACGGGAGGCTCCTCCATCTTTGCCGGGCTGTCGATCCCATAGAGAGGATAGAGCCACCAGGGTCCCCGGGCATCCTGAGCGAGGATCATCTCCTTGCGGGTCATCCTGGAGTCGAAGCGGTAGAGGTTCGGACGCTTGCGGCGCAGGGTGAACGGGGCGTCCTCGCTGAAGCTGGTGAACGTGCCCTCCATCTCGATGGACCGCAGAGCCCGCCAGCGCTCCCGGCCGCCCCGGGCCGCTTCGTAGCGGGCCACGATCTCCTCGAGCGTGAGGGCGGGAGTTGCCGGGGAGGGGCTCGTATCTTCCCGGGCGGGGGCAGGCCTCGTCTCGATCCTGGCTGGCGCGGAAGCTGCCCCGGCGCCCTTCATCTCCAGGGCGACGATCTCGTCGTGGTCCCGCAGGTAGAGCCGGCCGTTGGCGAGGGCCGGCGCGGTCCATGCCTTGCCCGCCATGGCCTGGAATCGTGCGAGCTCCGTGTAGGCGTCGGGAGTGGCCTGGACCAGGAGGAGGGTCCCCTGGTCCGAAAGGACGATCAGCAGGTCCCCGTCCGCGGCCAGAAGCGAGCCCTTGCCCAGGCCCCGGAAAGCCCAGGCCGGCTCGCCCGTGGCGACCGCGAGGCACTTGAAGGTGGCGTTGTCGAAACCATAGAGGTGGGAACCCACGAGGACCGCATTGTTGAAGTGGTTCTTCATCGCGCGGGTCTGCCACAGCTCCTCGACCGTGGCCCTTCCGACCTCGGTACCGCCCTCGGTGCCGCCCTCGGTCTTGATCCGCAGGAGGACCGCCCCGGCGTCGTCGCCACCCGAGACGTAGACCTTGTCCGGCGGGATCCAGAGGGCGCTGGCAATGACTGAGAACGGCCCCGGATGGGTCCAGAGGACCGAGCCGTCGGGCCGGAGCGCGACCGTTTGCGAGCCGGCCCGGCGGGTCACCACGTATTGCCTGATGCCGCCGATCGTCATCGGGACCGGCGAGGAGTAGGCGGCATCGCCGTCCAGGGCTCCCCAGCGGACCTTCCCCGTGGCTTTCTCGAAGGCCACCACTCCCCGGCCGTCCTTCCCTCCGACCTCCAGGATGAGCAGGTCGCCGTCGATCAACGGCGAGCCCGAGTATCCCCAGGTGGGCCGCTTGGCGGCGAATGCCTGGGGCAGATCCACCTCCCAGATCTTCGCCCCATCGGCCGCCTTGAGGGCGAGGAGCCGGCCGTGGGAGCCCATGGCGTAGACCGTGCCGCCGTCCAGGGTCGGCGTCGTCCGCGGGCCGTTGCCCATGCTGTCGATCAGCTTGGGGCCGGCCGCAACGCGCCAGACCTCCTTGCCACTGCCCGCTTCCAGGGCCAGGACGTACTCGGCCGCCGCGTCCGAGTCCATGGTGTAGAGCCGGTCTCCGACGACGCTGATGCCGGAGTATCCCTCCCCGATCGCCCGCTTCCACACGATCCGCGGCCCCGCCGCCGGCCAGCTCCGGGGCAGGCCCGTCTCGGCCGAGACGCCGTCCCGGTTCACGCCGCGGAACTGCGGCCAATCGAGGGCTGCAGCGGGTCCGGCAGCGAGGAGCGCCAGGGCGAGAGAAAGGGCGGGAACGGGAAATCGAGCCATGGCCATGCCTCCTCGACGGACAAAGGATGTGGCTCTTATACGGCCGCTGCCCGCCGAGGTTTGCTCCCTGCAGGTCAGGACGCTCGAATTCCTGCGCGAGCACCTGTAGAGACGCCCCGTGGGGCGTCTCCCGGCCTTCGGGTCGCGGGTCAGCATCCAGACGTCGCTCCTGTCGCCGGTCTCGCTGACGTAGAGGATCCTGCGGCCGTCGCGCGACGGGCTGAGCATCGCGCTCCAGGGCGAGGGGGTGGTCACCGGCTGCGGCTCGCCGCGCACGCGGCCGGAGGGCTCGTCGATGCGCAGCCGCCACAGGTTCATGCTGCCGCTGCGGTCGCTCGCGAAGTAGAGCCAGGCGCCGTCGCCGGACCAGACCGGGTTCCAGGCGAGCGCGCCGCCGACGGTCGCCCGCACCGGCTC
>JBJMGZ010000688.1:0-11344 GCA_045807605.1 Thermoanaerobaculia bacterium
GGCTTCTCCAGCCGCGGCGGCTACGAGCGCATGTGGCTGGGGCAGGCGATCCACGGCAAGTACCAGGAGGAGTCGCTCGCGAGCGACCCCTCCTACCGCCGCGAGGTCGTGGTCACCTACGCTTTCGAGCACCGCGGCTGGACCGTGCGGGTCCATGGCCGCATCGACGGCCTGCGCAACGACCCCGACGGATTCGTGGTCGTCGAGGAGATCAAATCGGTCCGCCGCGGCGCCCCGCTGCCGCCGTCCGTGCGCGAGATGTACCAGCGCCAGGCGCTGCTCTACGCCTGGATGCTCGGCCGCACCACCGCAGAGGCGCCGGTCCGCGCCGAGCTGGTGCTCATCTCCATCGGCAGCGACGACGTCGAGCGCGAGCCGCTGGAGGTGGACGTCCAGCTCCTCGAAGCCGTCGTCCGCCGGCGCCTGAACTCGCTCGTCTACGGCTGGGAGGCGGAGCGCCAGCGCTTCGAGGAGCGGCGCGCCGCGGCCGAGCGCCTGCGCTTCCCCTACGCCGAGCTGCGCCCCGGGCAGGAGCTGATCCTCGCCGCCGTCGAGACCGCGATCGCCAACCGCGAGCACCTGCTGCTCCAGGCCACGACCGGCATCGGCAAGACCGTGGCGGCGCTCTACCCCGCCCTGCGCTACTGCCTCGCCAACGACAAGCGGCTCTTCGTGCTCACCGCAAAAACGACGCAGCAGGAGATGGCCACCGCCGTTTTGAACCTCCTGAACCAGGACGGAGCCTTCCGGTCGCTGCGCCTGCGCGCCAAGTCCAAGATGTGCGCCAACGACCAGATCATCTGCCACGAGGAGTACTGCCGCTACGCCAAGGACTACGGCCTCAAGCTCGCCACGACCGGCCTGCTCGGGCAGCTCTACGACTCCTACCCCGCCCTGGAGCCCGATGCCATCTTCCAGTCCGCGCGGGCCAACGAGGTCTGCCCCTTCGAAGTCAGCCTGGAGCTCTCCGGCCGCGTCCAGGTCACGGTCTGCGACTACAACTATGCCTTCGACCCCTACGTGGCCTTGACCGCCTTCGGCCCGGAGCAGGACCTCGCGGACACGGTGCTGGTCATCGACGAGGTGCACAACCTCGTGGACCGCGGGCGGGGCTATTACAGTCCGGAGCTGTCGTCCAGCGCCGCGCGCAAGGCCGCCGAGGCCCTGGGGCGCTGGGGCGAGCCGATCCACTTCCGCATCGAGAACCTCTGCCTGAAGCTCGCCCGGGTCATCGAGGACACGGTCGAGGACGCGCTCGAAGAGGGGCCGGGCGGCGATCGCGCGGTCGAGTACCCGATCCCGGAGGACCGCTTCTGGCGCCTGCGGCCCGATCTCGACGCCGCCTTCGTGGACTACCTGGAGCACCAGCGGGAGACGAAGACCTTCCACCCCGAAGATCCGTTCGTCGGCCTCTACTTCGACTTCCTCCGCTTCCTCAACGGGCTCGCCGTCTCGGACGCCTCCTTCAGCCAGTGCGCCGAGGTGCGCAAGGGGGACGCTCGCCTCAAGATCCTGTGCAAGGACCCGAGCCGCTTCCTGGGCAGCGTGCTCCAGCGCACGCACGCCACGGTCGGCCTGTCCGCGACGCTGTCGCCGCCGGAGTTCTACACCGGCCTGCTCGGCTTCGAGGCGGGGCGCACGGCGTTCGTGGAGATCCCGAACCCGTTCCCGGTGGAGAACCGGCGGGTGGTGATCGATCCCACGGTGGCGACGACGTGGAAGGCGCGGCCGGCGAACTACGAGCGCATCGCGCAGCGCCTGGCCGCCTTCGCCGATTCGGTGCCGGGCAACTGCCTGGCGCTCTTCCCGAGCTACGCCTTCCTCTCCGAGGTGACCGGACGGATGCGCCTGCGCAGCAAGCGGCCGCTCATCCAGCGCCAGGCGGACAGCGACAAGGAGCGCGACCTGATCCTCCAGGCCCTGCGCTCCGCGGTCTTCGGAGACGTGCTCCTGCTGGCCGTGGCCGGCGGGGTCTTCGCCGAGGGGGTAGACTATCCCGGCGAGGTGTTGAAGGCGGTGGCGGTGATCGGCCCCTGCCTGCCGGCGTTGACGCTGGAGCAGGAGCTCCTCAAGGCCTACTACCAGGAGCGCTTCGACCGCGGCTTCGAGTACTCTTTCGTGGTGCCGGGGATGACGCGGGTGGTGCAGGCCGCGGGCCGCCTGATCCGCTCGCCGCACGACACCGGAGTCATCGCGCTCTTCGACCAGCGCTTCCTCTCCGCCCCCTACCGCCACTACCTGCCGTCCGACTGGCTGCCGGAGGAGGGGGCGGGAGCGCTGGTGGGCGATCCCGCCGAGGTGGCGGAGGAGTTCTTCCGCGTGCTGAGCCTGCGGAGCGCCTGAGCTACTCCACCACCACCCGCTTCGCGAGCTGCCCCTTCCTGAGCGTCCCGCCCGGCTGCACGTGGTTGATCAGCGCCACCATCTCGACCGGCGCGTCCGAGGGGAACTCCTTCGCGAACTGCTCGACCGTCATGTCCTGCTTCAGGCGGATCAGGCGGACGCGGGAGGCGCGCACGTTCAGGGACTTGGGATCGTCCAGGCGGGCGAAGCTGCCGATGGCTGCTTCCAGGTCCTCCCTCTGCTCGTCCCAGCTCGCGGACTCGGAGAGCGCCAGCACCTGGAAGATGCTGTCCCCCTGCTCGATGAAAGCCACGGTGCCGCGCAGGTCGTTGCCCTCGTCCGCGTACTCGAAGCGGGTCCAGGAGGCGGGCAGGCCGTGCACCCGGTTCTCCCAGGAGCGGTCCTGGCTCAGCCCCTCCTCGGCGAAGAACTCCTCCTCCGCCTCCTCGCGGGTGCCCTTGTCCGAGAGCTCCACCTGCACCAGCGCCTTGCCGCCGGGGCTGTGCGCGGACACGGCGTCCTCCTGGTTGGCGGTGTCCCAGCCGTCGGGGAAGTCGATGCGGAAGCGCAGGCCGGGGTGCTTGAAGGCGTTGCCCTCGAAGTAGCCCTCGCGGGGGTCGTCGCCGAAAACCATGCCGTCCAGCCGCTCCAGGTAGGAGTCGCGCTCCACCTTGGCGTCCGAGAAATCCCCCTCCAGGTTCGCGACCTGCTGCTCGATGCGCTGGCGGCGCGCTCCGGGGTCCGGATGGGTGGAGAGCCAGTTCGGCAGGCTCCCCGCGCCTTCGACCTTGGAGACGGCGTCGAGGACGTTGAACAGCTCCGCCATCTGGTTTGGGTCGTAGCCGGCGCGCATGGCGTAGCGCAGCCCTAGGTCGTCGGCCTGGCGCTCGTCGTCCCGGCTGTAGTGGAGGAAGAGCAGGCTCAGCCCGATCTGGCCGGCGAACGCCCAGTTCGCGATGTCCTCGTCGAGGATCGCGGCCACGCTCAAGCCGACGGTCGCGAGGATCTGCTTGCTCATCTGGTTGACGCCGTGGCGGGCGGTCACGTGGCCCACCTCGTGCCCGATCGTCGAGGCCAGCTCCGCCTCCGACTCCAGGTGGGTCATGAGCCCGCGGGTCACGTAGACGTAGCCGCCCGGCAGGGCGAAGGCGTTGACCGCGGGATCGTCCAGGAGCTTGAAGCTCCAGGGCAGGTTGGGCCGTTCGGACGAGGCCGCGATCTCCATCCCCAGGTCCTGGATGTAGTCCTGGAGCAGCGGATCGTCGTAGAGCCCGACGGAGCCCACGATTTCGGCGTCGGCCTCGCGGCCCATCTCGATCTCTGACTCCTCGCCGAAGAAGTTGAGCTGGTTCCTGCCCGTGGCAGGGTTGACGGAGCAGCCGCCCAGCGTCAGGGCGGAAATCAAGAGCAGCGCAAGCGGTGCGCGCAGGGCTTGACGGATCATGTCAGGGCCTCCGGATCGTTTCCACCAGTCTACTCCACTCTGGTACGCGCCTTGCTCTCTTCCGGTTCCGACGACGAAAAGGGGGTGAGATCATGGCTCAAGGGACGATCGATCAGGCGGGACAGGCTGTGCGCAGCGCGGTCCGCAATCCCTGGGTGGAACGGCTCGCCCGCTTCGGGTACGCGGCCCGCGGTGTTGTATACGCGGTGATCGGGCTGCTGGCGATCCAGGCGGGGTTCGGAGGACGGGGCCGGATCGAGGAGCAGGCCACGCCGCAGGGAGCGCTCCAGCAGATCGCCGAGCAGAGCCGGTTCCTGCTGGTGCTGGTGGCGATCGGGCTCGCCGGCTACGCCCTCTGGCGGTTCGTACAGGCGATGCTGGACACCGAGAACAAGGGGAGCGATGCCAAGGGGCTGGTGAAGCGCGCAGCGATGGCAGGCAGCGGCATCGTCTACGGCGGCCTCGCGCTGTTCGCGGCGCGGCTGGCTTCGGGAAAGCCGGGCGGCGGTACCGTAGGGGGAAGCGGGGGAGGCGCCCAGGGCTTCACGGCGAGCCTGATGGACAAGCCGTTCGGCCGCTGGCTGGTGGTGCTGGCCGGTCTCGGCGTGATCGTCGCGGCTCTCTACCAGATCTACGAGGCCTATACGAAGCGGTTCCGCAACCGTCTCAAGCTGCAGGAGATGGACCCGACGGAGGAGCGGCTGGCCACGCGCACCGGGCAGGCGGGGCTGGCCGCCCGGGGCATCGCGTTCCTCGTGAGCGGCTGGTTCCTGGTGCAGGCGGGGCTCCGCTACGACCCGAATGAGGCGCGCGGCCTGGGCGGCTCCCTGGAAGCGCTCGCCAGCCAGCCGTACGGCCCCTGGCTGCTGGGGCTCGTGGCGCTCGGCCTGATCGCCTACGGCGCCTACTCGTTCCTCCAGGCCCGCTACCGCCGGATCGTGCTTTGAATAGAATCGGGGCCGTGCACGACGACCCCGAGGTCCGGATCCGTCCGGCGCGCCGCGAGGACTCCGCGGCGATCATCGACTTCCAGGTGCGCATGGCGCGCGAGACCGAGGGGATGGAGCTCGACCTCCCCACGGTGACCCGCGGCGTCCAGGCCGTGTTCGACGATCCTGCCAGGGGAGAGTACTGGGTGGCCGAGTCCGGCGGCCGGATGGTCGGCTCGCTGCTGACCACCTACGAGTGGAGCGACTGGCGCAACGGCACCGTGATCTGGATCCAGTCGGTCTACGTGCCGCTGGAGCTGCGCCGCAGCGGCATCTACCGCCGCCTCTACGAGCACCTGCGCGAGCGGGTGCTGGCCTCGCCCGGCCTGATGGGCATCCGCCTCTACACCGACCGGAGGAACGCCGCCGCCCAGCGCGTCTACGAGCGCCTCGGCATGAGCCGCGAGCACTACGAGATGTTCGAGTGGCTTAAATAGTTGATCCCATCCCCCCTCTCCCCGGCCCTCTCCCCCGTGCCGGGGGAGAGGGTGTCCTCTACCGCTACCGCTTCCACACCTTCCCCTCGCTCATCCCCAGCAGCCCGCGGCGCACGCCCGAGCGGAAGACGTCCTCCATGCGGTTGCGCACCGCGCCGGTCACCTGGCCATAGCCGAGGTGGCTCGCCACGCTCTTGATGACCGCGGCGGGCTCGTGCTCGACCCCGGGACGCAGGATCGTGGAGCGCAGCAGGTGGAGCAGGAAGTCGTCGTCGTAGCGCGCGAACGTGGGCGTGGCGCCTTCGAGCATCCCGTCCCGGCGCGCGACGATGCGGCGCTCGACCGCGATCTCCAGGTGATCCTTGAGGCGGGCGCGGATGTTCTTGCCGAGCCGCGGCACGCCCAGGCGATCCGCCACCTGCCGGATCAGCTCGTCCTCGGACAGCGCACCGGCACCCCAGCAGGCCTGCCGGAACGCCACCAGGATCTGGTGCGGGTCGTACACGCGGACCGACCGGCCGCGCGAGCCGGCGCCGCGGCGGGACGGCTCCTGGCCCGGGAAGGCGAGCTGCCGCCCTCGCCGGCCGCCCCGCACCTTGCGCCGGGGCTCGGTCATGATCCGGCCGAGGAGCACCCACGCCGGCTCCCAGGAGGAGCGCCCCTCCTCGCGGGCCAGCTCGGCCTCGGTGGGCACGAGCTCGCCGCGCAGCGCCTTGTCGAGCACCGCGTGCGCCAGCTTTTCGGAGAAAGCCGTGCCCGTCTGCACCCTCCCCTCCACCGCGTCCGCGAACCGGAGGAGCATCTCGATCCGGCGCACGATCTCCTTCTGCTCGGTCAGAGGCGGCGTGGGAACCGGCATCCGCCGCAGCTTCGACGAGTTGATGTTGGACTGGCTGACGCAGTCCGTGCGCACCGTGCGCGCCCACTGCCGGCCCCACGGCGAGTTGATCCAGGCGCACACGAAGCTGCTCAGCACCCGGTCGCGGTGGCACTTCAGGCGCACCAGGTAGGAGGCGAAGATCGCCTCGATCTCCTGGTCGAACACCGCCGCCTTGCCCACCAGCCCGGGGCTGTTCGTGCGGTTGAACAGGATGTCGCCCGGGCTCAGGCGGAACGCCTCCAGCCCCGGGGTGGCGCGGTCGGCGTACTTCAGGCTCGAGAGGTCCATGCGGCCGTCCTGGATGTTGGCCATGCGCAGCATCGGCACGCCGGTGCGGGCATCGCCGTCGGCCCGCGTGGAGGCGCCGTACTGGAAGACGCTCACGAGGTCGTTGAGCGCCACCAGCGTCCAGCTCTCCGGGATCTCGGGCACCTCCAGCGGCTCGGGGACCTGCCAGTCGGTGGCATCGCTGAAGCGGGCCGGCTCGCGGTCCGGCCGCCGCGTCCGCCAGTCCTCGGTGAGACGGCCCGAGTACGCGTCGGCCAGCACGGACTGGCGGAAGCGCTTGAGGATGCGCGGCAGCCGCGACAGCCGGCCGCGGATCTGGCGGATCTGCGCGAGCAGCTCGCCGGCCCTGGCCACGATCCGGCGCTGCTCGGCGACCGGCGGCAGAGGCAGGGTCACGCCGCGCAGGAACTCCTGGAAGTCCAGGTTGCGGATGTTCGTGGTCTGCGACTGCCAGGCGTCGAAGTCGCCGCGCTCGTAACGATGGTGCAGCGCCAGCGCCACGAAGGCCGGATCGACTTCCGGATGCAGCCGGATCTGGCGGCAGAAGTTGGAGCAGATCAACGGGTTCGCGGCGTTGCGGACCGCCTCCTCGTCCACGAGCAGGATGCGGCCGACCGGCTGGTCGGGGCCGCCGCCGGAGATCTCGACGATCAGGTCGCCGGCCCGGAGCTGGCGCTTTTCCAGGCTGGAGAGCTTCACGGCGCGCTCGGCCGCGGTGGCGCCCTTGTCCTCCTCCCAGTGCCGGAACTCGGTGCCGCGCACCACGCTCACCTTCACATGGCCGGCGGGCGCACCGTCCGGGCAGGCGACGCCCCACTCGCCGCCGAGGGCGTGCACCACGAGATCGTCCAGGACCACCTCCGCCCATCCCTCCGCGAGACCGCCTTCGAGCTGCGACAGCCTTTCCGACGGGTCGTGGAACGCGCTCGTCATTCAGCCCTCCGCAGGACCAGGGGCGATTCGACCTCGGGCTCGCCTTCGAGCATTTTCAGGATGGCGTTGAGCTCTCCCACCGCGCTCGTGAGCTCGGCGATGGCGTCGGCCGCGAGCTCCTCCGGATAGAGCAGCTCGTCGCCGTCGTCGAGAGACTCGTCGCGCAGCCACTTGAGGCCGTCGATCTTGAAGTCCCGCGCCTGCACCTCGGCGATGGGGAACGACCGCCAGCGCCCGTCGAAGGAATCGCGCGGATCGCGCCGCGAGCGCCCGTTCGGATCGGCTCCGAAGCAGGTCTCGAACGCGGCGAGGTGGGTCGCGGTCAGCGGCCGGTCCTTCTTCGTCACCCGCGCCACGTTGGTGCGGGCGTCGTACACCCAGACGTTCTCCGTCGACGGCCCCTTGGTGAAGAAGACCACGTTCGTCTTGGTGCCGGGGCTGTACGGCGTGAACGTGCCGTTGGGCAGCCGCAGCACGGTGTGGAGGTCGCAGACCTGCGTCAGGATGCGGAACACCTCCCCGGCCTGGTCGGCGAACAGGCAGTTGTCCGGCACCACCACGGCGGCGCGGCCGCCGGGCTTCAAGATGGTGAGCACGTGCTGCAGGAAATTGAGCTGCTTGTTGGAGGTCTTGATCTGCAGGTCTTCCCGCCGTGGGATCTGGTTGGCGCCGCGCGTGCCGAACGGCGGGTTCGTGAACACGACGTCGAAGCGCCGCTCGTCGGGCGGCAGGTAGATCGAGTCGCCGGCCTTGATCTCCGGCTCGAGGCCGTGCAGGCAGAGGTTCATGAGAGCCAGCCGCCGCGGCCGGGGCACCAGCTCCTGGCCGAAGTAGGTGCCGTTGCGCACGCGCAGGGCCATCTTCGGCGACAGCGGCTCGCGGAGCTCTCCCATGAGCCACTCGTACGCGGCCACCAGGAAGCCGCCCGTGCCGCAGGCCGGATCGCAGATCGCGAAGCCCGCAAGATCGCCGGCACCGCGCGGGTCGGGCCGCACGCAGCGCACGATCGACTGGATCAGCAGGCGCGGCGTGAAGTACTGCCCCGCCCCCTTCTTGCCCTCGCTCGCGGCTTTCTCGAGCAGCCCTTCGAAGGCGGCGGCCTTGACGTCCACCTCCAGCCGGATCCACGCCGTCTCGTCGATCAGCCCGATCAGCCGCTTCAGGTTGTCGGCGCTGTTGAAGCGCGGGATCGCCTCGCGGAAGATGTCGCCCAGCAGCCCCTTCTGCTCGCCGAGCACGAGCAGCACCTCGACGTAATGATTGATCAGCGCGGGCCCGGACTTCGCCGCCAGCGCCGGCCACGAGCAATCGATCCAGTGATCGGCGCCGGCGCCGCGGGTGCGGCTCAGATCCAGCCCGCGCTCGTCGGCCATCTTGAGGAAGAGCAGATAGGTGATCTGCTCGATGTAGTCGCCGTAGTCGATCCCATCGTGGCGAAGGGTGTGGCAGAAGCCCCAGAGTTTCTGGACGACGTCGCTCATACGGCCGGTGCCTCGCTGCGATCGTAGGTTGGTCAAGCTTCCCCGTTCGGCGGATGGGTATGGTATCGGATTGCGCCGCTAAATTGCAGCGGCTCAACGTTTTTCACGCGCTGCTTAGCCGCCGGCCAGCACTCTTCTAGAGCACTCTCTTTCCCTTCCGCGGTAACGGAAAGCGGGATTCCGTGGGACCGATCAGAAAGGAAAAAGAGCCCTGGCGAACCGATTTTCTGAAGAAGAGCACGCCGAAGAAATTTCGATCGCGCCGCCGGCGGTCCGCGCGGCCGGGAGGCCGGAGCCCGCGACATCTTGCGTCCGGAAGGAAAGGATGGCGGCCGCTGCGCGCGGGATTTCCGGAAGCCGCAACTTGCGAAGGGGTCACGCCGGGCCGAGGATCTCGACGATCTCGCCGTTCGAGCGCACCTTGGCGCGGTACCTGGCGCCCGGCTCGAAGCCCTGCCACTCCACTTCGTCACGCGCCTTGTATACGCGGCCGGCCCCGTCCCTGTCCTCGAAGAGGACCTCGTAGATCTCGGTGCGCCGCCCCTCGCGCTCCTTCGATCCGAGCCCGGCGTCGGGCCAGCGCGGCGACCGGTCCCCGGCCTGGGCCTTCGCCTCCCGGGAGGGGACCCACTTGTCCACCTGGTAGGTGTAGCGGAGGCGATAGACCGGTTCCTCGCGGAACACCGGCTCCTCGTAGGTCTCCTCGTGCTCGCGGTCCTCGTAGACCGGACGGTCTTCGTAGATATCCTCGAAGTAGCCGTTGCCGAGGTCGCGCTCGCCCACCTTGACCCGCTCGCTGCCGGTCTGGACGCGCTCGGTCACCGTGCGTGTGCGGGTCTCGCTGCCGATCCGGATCCGGTTTTGATGGTGCACCTCGCGGCGGCTGGAGAGCGAGCGGGCGCCGGCCGGGAGCTCGCCCTCCCAGCCCTGCTCGGTGACCGTGCGCTGCTCCTCGACGGCGACGCTGCGCTCCCAGCGGTGGCCGGTGACGGTGAGCGTCGTCTCCTTCGGCCGGCCGAGGAACCAGAACAGGACGGCGAGCGCGGCCAGGGTCAGGCAACCGATCTCGCAGCCGCGCTTGAGCTTGGGACGGCCCGGCTCCCTCTCCCCCGGAACGGGGGAGAGGGCTGGGGAGAGGGGGGATGGGATCAACCCGTCCTGGCGGTGCTCCACGACCTCCCGGGGCTTGGAGCCATCCCGGCCCGCGCCGCAGCTCGAGCAGAAGGCGTTGGTGGACGGGTTGTCCGCCTCGCAGAAGGAGCAGGTCCAGTCGGGTCCGGCCTGGGCACGCTCGAGCGCCTTGGCCTCGGTGACCTCGGGCGCGTCCTGCGGCAGGTAGAACTTGACGTCCTCGCCGCGCGGCGCGCCGCAGCCTCCGCAGTATTTCTCCGGGCCGCGGTTCCCCTTGCGGCCGCAGTGCGGGCAGTCCCAGGCTCCTTCGCGAATGGCCATGATCGGGGATCATCCTATTATGCTTTGGGCATGGAGCACGCCACTCATACCGTCTTCAATCAGCCTCCGCCGCTGGAGGATTACAACGTCTTCGCCACGGACCGTCCGCTGGCCGAAGCCCTGAGCCGCGAAGGCGCGGGTTGGGCTGCGGAGCGGGCGCGGAGCTTCGGCGGGATCGCCGGCCGGCGCGAGACCATCGCCTGGGGCTTCCAGGCCAACGAGAACCGGCCTGTCCTGCGCACCCACGACCGGGCCGGGAACCGCATCGACGAGGTCGAGTTCCACCCCTCCTGGCACTCGCTCCTGGGCCTGGCCGTCGGGCATGGTCTGCATGCCCTGCCCTGGATCGAGCCGCGGCCGGGAGCGCACGTGGCCCGGGCGGCGCTCTTCCACAGCCTGGCCCAGATCGAGGCCGGCGTGGGATGCCCGCTGTCCATGACCTATTCGGCGGTGCCGGCGTTGCGCCAGGAGCCGGAGGCCGCGGCCGAGTGGGAGCCGCGAATCAAGAGCGGCGCCCTGTTCGGCATGGCCATGACCGAGAAGCAGGGAGGCTCGGACGTGCGCGCCAACACCACCCGGGCGGTGCCGCTGAATGAAACCGAGTACGAGCTCATGGGCCACAAGTGGTTCTGCTCGGCACCGATGTGCGACGCCTTCCTGGTGCTCGCCCAGGCGCCGGCCGGCCTGACCTGCTTCCTGCTCCCCCGCCGTCTGCCTGATGGTGCGCGCAATCGTTTCCATTTGCAGCGCCTGAAGGACAAGCTCGGCAACCGCTCCAATGCTTCGAGCGAGATCGAGCTGCGGGCCGCCTGGGCGCGCCGGATCGGGGAGGAGGGCCGCGGCGTGCCCACCATCCTGGAGATGGTCATGCACACCCGCCTCGACTGCGTGATCGGCTCGGCCGCCTCCATGCGCCAGGGCACGGCCCAGGCGATCCATTACGCCGGCCACCGCAGCACGTTCGGCCGGCGGCTGACCGATCACCCCCTGATGCGGAACGTCCTGGCCGACCTGGCCGTCGAGTCCGAGGCGGCCACCTGCCTGGCGATGCGGGTCGCCGGGGCGTTCGACCGGGCGGCCGGCGACCCCGGCGAGGC
>JBJMGZ010000689.1:0-3303 GCA_045807605.1 Thermoanaerobaculia bacterium
CGCGATGATCCGGTTCGACTGCCGCATCTCCTCGACGCGCACCAGATACCGGTCGTAGGTGTCGCCGTTCTTCCCCACCGGCACGTCGAACTCGACCTCGCCGTACGCTTCGTAAGGCATCGCCTTGCGCAGGTCCCAGCGGATGCCGCTGCCGCGCAGCATCGGGCCGGTGATGCCGTAGTCGACCGCCACGTCCGGCGGCAGCACGCCGATCCCCACTGTCCGCTTCTTCCAGATGCGGTTCGCGGTGAGGAGACCTTCGTACTCGTCGCAGGCGGCCGGGAAGAGCGCGATGAACTCGCGGCACTTGTCGGTCCAGCCCACCGGCAGGTCGTGCGGCAGGCCGCCGGGGCGCATGCAGTTGAGCGTCAGGCGCGCGCCGCAGAACGACTCGAACAGGTCGAGGATCAGCTCGCGCTCGCGGAAGGTGTAGAAAAACGGCGTCATGGCGCCGATGTCGATCGCGTGCGTGGCGAGCCAGAGCAGGTGCGAGGAGATGCGCTGCAGCTCGGCCAGGATGGACCGGATGTAGCGCGCCCGCGGCGGGATCACGAGGCCGACCAGCTTCTCCACCGCCCCGACGTAGGCGAGGTTGTTCGTGGCCGCGGCCACGTAGTCCATGCGGTCGGTGTGCGGGACGTTCTGGAAGAACGGGTGGAGCTCGAAGAGCTTCTCGGTGCCGCGGTGGAGATAGCCGATGATCGGGTAGCAATCGGTGATGCGCTCGCCGTCGACCTTGAGCTTCAGGCGGAGCACGCCGTGGGTGGACGGGTGCTGGGGGCCGAAGTTGAGCTCCATCTCCTCGCCCTTGGCGAAGAGGGCGTCGCTCATCAGCGTCTCGGGCGGCGCGAACGGTCCCTGGTTCGGTTCGGTCATTTACGCAGGCTCCGGAGGGGCAGGCTTGGTGCCGGCCGGAGGAGTGTTGGGAGTCGGCGGTGTCGGCGGGGCTGGCGGCTTGGCCGGCTTCCAGCCGGTGCCGGTGCCCGCCACGGGGCCGGCCGTCTCCTGGTAGTACTCGGGATAGATGGCGCTGCCGGTGTCGATCCCTTCGACGGGGAAGTCCTTGCGCAGCGGATAGCCGTTGAAGCCTTCCCAGAGGAGGATGCGGGTCATGTCCGGGTGGCCTTCGAAGCGCACGCCGTACATGTCGTAGACCTCGCGCTCGGACCAGTTGGCGGCGCGCCAGATGCCGCAGACCGTGGGCACGGGCGTGGCCTCGTCCGTGGCGACCTTCAAGCGGATGCGCCGGTTCGCCTCGAAGCTGTGCAGGTGGTAGACCACGTCGAAGCGCGGCTCCCGCTTGGGGTAATCGGCGCCGCAGACGTCGATCAGGTAGGTGAACTTGTGGCGCTCCTTGAGCGAGGCGGCCACCCGGGCGATCGCGTCGCGCCGCACCTGGAAGGCGAGGTCGCCCGCGAAGCTGCGCGCCGATTCGATGGCCTCGCCGAACTCTTCCTGGAGGGCAGCCGTCAGCGGATCGGAGCCGCCGTCCTGCCACTCGGGAGCGACGGGATCCTTCTCCCAGACCGGCTTGTTCGGGTCTTCCTCGTGCTTGGGCTTGGCCGCGGCAGCCGGCTTGGTCGTTTCCCCTGCCGCTGCCTTGGCAGCCTTCGCCGCGGCGGCCTTCTCCAGCGCGGCGGCTTTCATCGCGGCCTTCTCCTCGTCGGAGAGCGGCTTCTTCTCTCCGGGCGCAGGAGCCGTCTTCGCAGTATCGGCGATATCCGCCGGCTGCTGGACCGCCCCGGCGTTCGCCTCGCCGCCGGCCGCCTCCCGGACCGCGTCCGCCTTCGCCTCGGCAGCCTCCTTCTGGATGGCTGCCTCTTCCGTCGGTGCGGTCGGCTGGGTCGTCTCGCCTTCGGGGGGAGCCTTCTCCTGCTCGTCGCTCACGGGCGGGCCTCCCCGGCGATCGCAGGAGTTTCCGAGGTGGTCTGGCGGGAGCGGCTCATGCGGTCGATCTTGCGCTGCAGGTGGAGGAGCCCCCACATCAGGGCTTCCGGCCGCGGCGGGCAGCCGGGCACGTAGACGTCGACCGGGATGACGCGGTCGACGCCCTGGGTGACGGCGTAGGTGCGGTAGGGACCGCCGCAGGTGGCGCAGGCGCCCATGGCGAGCGCCCACTTGGGCTCGGGCATCTGGTCCCAGAGGCGGCGCACGATGGGCGCCATCTTCTCGGTGACCGTGCCGGCGACGATCATTAGGTCGCTCTGGCGCGGCGTGGCGCGGAAGACCTCGGCGCCGAAGCGGGACATGTCGTGGCGCGGGTCGAGCACGGCCATCATCTCGATGGCGCAGCAGGCCAGGCCGAACTGCATGGGCCAGATCGCGGAACGCCGGGCCCAGTTGAAGATCTTGTCGTAGGTCGTGGTGAGGACGTTGGCCTCGTTGTTGTCCATCAGGCCCATTTGAGCGCTCCCCGGTTCCAGATGTAGACGTACCCGACGATGAGGATGACGAGGAAGGTCATCATCTCGACGAAGCCGAAGAGCAGCAGCTTGTCGAACATGACCGCCCAGGGGAACAGGAACACGGTCTCGACGTCGAAGATGACGAAGAGGACGGCGATCAGGTAGTAACGGATCGAGAAGCGGTGGTCGAGGGCGAAGGTCTCCGGCTCGTTGCCGCACTCATAGGGCTCGCGGTTCGTGGTCGGGCTGCCGACGTGCCGGAGGAGACGCGCCGCGATCAGGGTCACGGCCAGGAAGCCGATCGCAACCAGCGTGAAAACGAGGATTGGCAGGTAGCTCTCCATGGACTCCCTTCACCTCCTGAACGCCGCTAAGTCCCTTTGGGCGGGCGTATTGTATCCGACGACCGGGGGGTGTCAAGGAAGGGCGGGCTCGCCTCCTCCTCGAGGGTCTTCTCGATCGTCGCGACCATTTTTCT
This sequence comes from Thermoanaerobaculia bacterium, assembly GCA_045807605.1. GTDB lineage: Bacteria > Acidobacteriota > Thermoanaerobaculia > Multivoradales > UBA5704 > DATMER01. The sequence goes on from JBJMGZ010000689.1 coordinate 2,884, forward strand.
CAGGCCGCGGAAGACCCGGACGTCCCCGCAATCCTTCCCTGGGACCGCTGGCGTCTCGCCGGCATTCTCAAACTACTGGGCCGAAGGCCCGGCCTTATTCCGAAGAAAGAATTGCCGGCGTTCCGCCAATCTCTCCGGAGAAGCCGGCGAGACGCCGGCGTTCCCAGGGAAAGCCGCCAGGGTCCAGCCGCAGCCGCGCGCCGAGGGGCAGGCGGTCCGCCCCGAAAGGCGAGAGACTCGCATCGAGGGGCAGGCGGTCCGCCCCGAGCTGCGGACGATCCACGCGCAGGGGCAGACGCTCCGCCCCGAGCTCCGCGGAGCCCGCCCCGAGCTGCGGACGATCCACCCCGACCCGTGCAGGGCTCGCCGGAAGGGGCGGAACTCCCGCCCCGAGCTGTGGACCGTCCCGATTTCGGGGCG
>JBJMGZ010000690.1:0-2574 GCA_045807605.1 Thermoanaerobaculia bacterium
TGGTAATCGGCGCGCAAAAGAGACCCACATTGGTAATCGGCGCGCAAAAGAGACCCACATCGGCGCGCGAAACGGACCCACCACGGTTCAGAGGTGGACCTCCCCAGGAATGGTGGAGTCGGAGTTAAGGGTGTAAACTCCGAGCGAGGAGGACACCGATGGCCCGCAAGACCTCCACCCGCGAGTTCAAGCTCCAGGCCCTCCGCCTGCTGACCGACCAGGGCCTCGCCGTCGCCGAGGCCGCCCGCCGCCTTGGCGTCGGTGAGAACCGCCTCCGCAACTGGCGCCAGGCCGCCCGCGAGAAGGGCGAGGCGGCCGCCTTCCCCGGCCAGGGCCATCCGTCCCCCGCCGACGAGGAGCTCCGCCGCCTCCGCGCCGAGGTCCAGCGCCTCAAGGCCGAGCGCGACCTGCTAAAAAAAGCCGCCGCCTACTTCGCCAGCCCGCCGAGTTGACCTGCCGCTTCATCGCCGAGCACGCCGGGGACTGCCCGATCGCCTGGGCCTGTGAAGCTCTGGAGGTCTCCGAGTCGGGCTACTACGCCTGGGCCGACCGCTCGCCCTCCGCGGCCGAGCGGCGCCGGGAGCGGTTGGTCGCGGCGATCCGGCTGGTCCACGCGGAGGTCAAAGGCCGCTACGGCAGCCCGCGCATGACCGCCGAGCTGAACGCGCGGGGCCACGCCTGCACCGTCAACACGGTGGCCGCCCTCATGAAAAGCCACGGGATTCGCGCGAAGACCACACGCCGTTTCGTCCGCACGACCGACTCCCGGCACTCCCTGCCCGTGGCCGACAACCTCCTGGGCCGGCGGTTCGAGGTCGCCCGGCCGGATACCGCCTGGTCCGCGGACATCACCTACATCCCGACGGCCAATGGCTGGCTCTACCTGGCCGTCGTCGAGGACCTCTTCAGCCGCAAGGTCGTCGGCTGGTCGATGGAGCAGACCATGACCAGCCGCCTGGTCGTCGACGCGCTCGACATGGCCCTGCGACGCCGGCTGCCCGGGGAGGGATTGCTGGCCCACTCCGACCGCGGCAGTCAGTACGCCAGTGATCACTACCAACGCCTGCTGGCCGGGCACGGCATCACCTGCAGCATGAGCGGGGTGGCGCAGTGCTGGGACAACGCGCCGGTCGAGAGCTTCTTCGCCACGTTGAAGAAGGAGCTGGTGCACCATGAGCACTACACGACGCGCGAGCAAGCCAAGGCGAGCATCTTCGAGTTCATCGAGGTCTTCTACAACCGCGTGCGCTTGCACTCCTCCTTGGGGTTCTTGTCTCCGGAGGCCTTCGAGCGCACCCACAACCCGAAACACCCTTAACCTCGACTCCATTTTTCTTGGGGAAGACCACGCCGTCGACTTCCAACCGATCCTGCGGATGATGAGGTGTAGGGGGTTTTGTGGACAGTCGAGCTGCTTATTTTTGAGATAGCTCGAACTCCCGCGGGGTCAAGTAGCCCAGCGACGAGTGCCGCCGCCGGCTGTCGTAGTCGCACAGGTACTCGCGGATCTCCGCTCGGGCCGTGCTCACGTCGGCATACACCTCCATTTCTAATTCGGTCTTGATCGTGCCAAAACAAGACTCCATGAACGCGTTGTCGTAACAGTTGTCCGCCCGGCTCATGCTCTGCTCCATCCGGGCTCTGCCCAGCACCCGGCGGTACTCGCCCCCGGCGTACTGGCCGCCCCGGTCGGTGTGGTGGACCAGGCCCGGGCCCGGCTGCCGCGCGGCGATGGCCTCGTGCAGCGCCGCCAGCACCAGCGCCTCGGTCATGTGCCCGTCCAGTTCCCAGCCGACGACCCGGCGCGAGTACAGGTCCAGCAACACCGCCAGGTAGGCGAAGCGGGCACCGGCCAGCGGCACGTAGGTGATGTCCCCCAGCCACACCCGGTTGACGCCGGCCGGCGGCGGCGCCTCCAGGAGCAGGTTGGGGCTGTAGCCCAGCGGGTGCCGGCTCTGCGTCGTCCGCGGGCGATACGACCGCGGCTGAATCGCCCGCAAATCGAGCTGTTTCGGCAGCCGGGCCACCCGGCCGGGGCCGCACGCCTCGCCCCGCGCGGCCAACTCCGCGGCGATCCGCCGGGCCCCGTAGCGGCGCTTGTGCTCCCAGAAGATCTGCCGCACCAGGGGCCGCAGCCGGGCCTCTTCCTGTTCCCGCCGGCCGGCACCGCCGCGGGCGTGGGCGTAGTAGCCGGCGCGGCTGACGCCCAGGGCGTGGCACACCGCCGCCACGGGGAAGCCGTCCTCTTCCAGGCGTGTGATCACGGGGTAGACCTCCTTCAGGTCCCCTGGCTGAAGATGGCCAAGGCTTTTTTTAGGATGTCGCGCTCCCGCTCGGTGCGGCGCAGTTGCTCTTCCAGTTGCCGCACCCGGACTTCCAGGGCCGAGGCCGCCTGCCCTTCCTGGCTGAGGGTCTCGGCCTTCCAGCGGTAGAGCAGCGAGGTGTGACTGAGGCCGAGGTTGCGGGCCACGGCGGGGGCCGCGTGGCCGTCGAGGAGCATCTGCACCGCTTCCTTCTTGAGCTCCTCGGGGTAGACGCGCCGCGGCGACTTGGCCGGCTTGCTGGTCTTCATGG
>JBJMGZ010000691.1:0-5341 GCA_045807605.1 Thermoanaerobaculia bacterium
GCCGGCGAGACGCCAGCGGTCCCAGGGACAGCACGCCACCCCAATGTTCGTGGCGAACACTACCCCAGGATCGCCTCCGGCGTCTCCTCGCCGGAGCCCTTCTCCCCATACTCCTTCACGAACGGCTTCTCCCTTCCCAGCCGCTCCTCGGCGGCGTGGATCAGGTCCTTGAGGCCCTTGCGGGTCACGGCGCTGACCGGGATGCCTCCGAAGCGCTTGGCGAAACCTTCGATTTCGTGCTCGACGAGGAGGTCGGCCTTGTTGAGCACCAGCAGGCGCGGGGTCTCGTTGAGATGGAGATCCTCCAGGATCTTCTCGACCGCCTTGAGCTTCTGCTCCAGGTGCGGATCGGCGGCGTCCACGACGTGGAGGAGCAGGTCGGCGTCCGACAGCTCTTCGAGCGTCGCCCGGAAGGCGGCGACCAGGTCCTTCGGCAGGTCGGCGATGAAGCCCACCGTGTCGGTGATGACCACTTCTCCCTCGCGCGGGAAACGCAGGCGCCGGCTCGTGGGGTCGAGGGTCATGAACAGCTTGTCCGCGGCCTCGATCTCGCTGCCGGTGAGAGCGTTGAGCAGCGTGCTCTTGCCCGCGTTCGTGTAGCCGATGATCGAGAGGACCGGCACCCCTTCCTCGCGGCGGCGGCGGCGGCGCAGGTCGCGCTGCTTGGACAGGCCTTCGACCTGCTTCTCCAGCGCCCGAATGCGGTCGCGGATGCGCCGGCGGCCCACTTCCATCACGGTCTCGCCGGGTCCCCGGCCGCCGATGCCGCCGGTCAGGCGCGAGAGGCCCGCGTCCCTCTCCGTCAGGCGGGGGACCGAATACTTGAGCTGCGCGAGCTCGACCTGCAGCTTGCCGTCCCGGCTGCGGGCGCGCTGGGCGAACACGTCCAGGATGAGCTGCGTGCGGTCGATCGCCTTCAAGCCGGTCGCGTCCTCGAACGCCCGCGCCTGGCCGGGTTTGAGGTCGATGTCGAAGATCGCCACGCTCGCCCGGCGGCGCATGGCTTCGAGCACGATCTCCTGGAGCTTGCCCGAGCCTACGACGGTCCGCGGATGGACCTTGGAGCGCTTCTGGCGCATCGTGCCCGCGACGGCCACGTCCGCCGAGCGGACCAGCTCCAGCATCTCCTCGAAATGCTCGTCGTCCGGCACGATGCCGATGACCAGGGCGCGCTCCTTCTCGGTCTCGCCCGCGTCGCTGGAAACCCGCGCGACCTCCTGCTCGAGAGCGCGCATGGTGGCCTGGAAGTCCATCTCGGTCGCGAGCTGGTAGACGTCCCGCATCCGGATGCGCTCGAAGGGTTCGGATTCTGCCTGGCCGTCGCTGTCCACGACCGAGGCTTCCGGCGCCAGGTGGGCGACTTCGGCGCGGCCCGGCAGGCCGTCGCCCAGGACCTCGATCATGGCGACGAGGTCGAGGCGCAGCAGCGCCAGGTCGTTCAGGTCGTCCTTGGTGAGCGTCTCGCCCTTGAGGTGCGTATGGACGAGGCGCAGACCGCGGAAGCGGCTGGTGCCGCCGCGCAGACGGCCGACGTCCGGCAGCTCCAGGGTGTTGGCGTCGCCCAGGATGACGTTGCGCACCGAGCCGTCGCGGTCGAGCAGGACGCCGACCTGGCGGCCGAGCTGGCGCGAAACCTCGGTCAGATGGCGGGCCAGCTCGGGCGAGACCACCTGCCGCGGATCGACGCGGCGGCGGGAGGTGCGCTCCCGCGCGCTGATCTCGGATTTCTTGATGCCCCGGGTGTCGCCGGTGATCTGGTTGGAAATGGCAATCTCCTTCTTATCCTCAATTCCGTGTTTCCATGTAGGGGAGGGGCTCGCCCCCTCCCGGGCGGGGGCAAGCCCCGCCCCTACTCAATTTACAGTCGGAGGGGAATAGTACTCGTCGGCCGAAAGCGGCTCGATGCCCATACCCATCAACGTCAAAAGAAGCTCTTCTCTTTCCATCGGGCCGGCGGCTTCGAGAAGGGCCTGCTTTTCGGCCGGCGGGAAAGGGAGAGCCGCGGAGAGGCCGTTGAGCAGCGAGACGCCGGGCAGCGCGCCCAGGAGGTCGAAGTCGAACTCCAGCCCCTGGACCTCCGAGAAACCGCGCAGCGCGCGGAGCATCCGCGACGGATCGAGCACGATGGCGGGCTCGGCCGCGTCGGCCTGGAAGACCGAGTAGTCGGCTTCCACCTGCCGGTAGCCGCGGCGCGGCGGCAGCTCGCGCGCGATGCGGAAGCGGCCGACTCCACGCAGCACGATCAGGTAGCGCCCGTCGGATTGCGGCTCGCAGCGCTCGATGCGGCCGGCGCAGCCGATGGGGTAGAGGTCCGGGGTGTCCGCGGTCTCGGCGGCCTCGACCCAGTTGTCCGGCCGGGGGACGACGGGCTGGACCATGCCGATGTGGCGGTCCCCGTCCATGGCGTCCGCCACCATGTTGCGGTAGCGCGGCTCGAAGACGTTGAGCGGCAGCAGGTTGCCGGGCAGCAGCAGCGAGCCGGTCAGCGGGAAGACGGGGAGGATGGCCGGGGCTTCCGTCATGTCAGGACCCCGTATCCGACTTGAGCACGGCGAGGAACGCCTCCTGCGGGATCTCGACCGCGCCGACCATCTTCATCCGCTTCTTGCCTTCCTTCTGCTTTTCGAGCAGCTTGCGCTTGCGGCTGATGTCGCCGCCGTAGCACTTGGCCGTGACGTCCTTGCGGAAGGCGCTGATCGTGGAGCGGGCGATGATGTTGCCGCCGATCGCCCCCTGGATCGCGATCTTGAACTGCTGGCGCGGGATCGTGTCGGCGAGCCGCTCGCAGTAGTGGACCGCCCGCGGGCGCGCCTTTTCGCGGTGGACGAGCTGCGACAGGGCGTCCACCGGCTCGCCGTTGACCAGGATGTCCACCTTGACCAGGTCGCCCTCGCGGTAGTCGGTCAGCTCGTAGTCGAAGGAGCCGTACCCCTGGGTCATGCTCTTCAGCCGGTCGTAGAAGTCGAACAGGATCTCGGCGAGCGGCAGCTCCACGGTCACCTGCAGGCGCTCCTGCGACAGGTACTCGTAGGTGAGGTTCGATCCCCGGCGGTCGCGGCAGAGCTCCATGACCGGGCCCAGATAGCGCTCCGGGATCAGGATCGAGGCCTTGATGTACGGCTCGCGCACGTAGGAGATCGCCGATGGGTCCGGGTAGTGCGCCGGGTTGTCCACCCAGAGAATGTCGCCGTTTTCGAGCGTCACCTCGTAGCGCACGGAGGGGGCGGAGAGCAGCAGCGAGAGGTTGTACTCCCGTTCCAGCCGCTCCTGCACGACGTCCAGGTGGAGCAGCCCGAGGAAGCCGCAGCGGAAGCCGAAGCCGAGCGCCGCGGAGGAGTCCTTCTCGTAGGTCAGGGCCGCGTCGTTGATGTGGAGCTTCTCCAGGGCGCGGGCCAGGTCTTCGTAGTCGTCCGTGGCGATCGGGTAGATCGAGGAGAAGACGACCGGCTTGGCCTCCTTGTAGCCGGGCAGCGGCTCGGCCGCGGGGCGCTGGGCGTTGGTGATGGTGTCGCCGATGGTGATGTCGCGCACCGTCTTGATGCCGGCGATGATGTAGCCCACGTCGCCGGCGCCGAGCTCGTCGGTCTTGACCCGCCGCAGGCGCAGGTGCCCCACCTCCTCGACCTTGTACTCCTTCTCCGTGTGCATCAGCCGCAGGATCTCGCCGGGGCGGACCGTCCCCTCCTTGATGCGGACCAGCAGGACGACGCCGCGGTAGGCGTCGTAGTGGGCGTCGAAGATCAGGGCGCGCAGCGGATCGGCCGCATCGCCCGCGGGCGGCGGCAGCTTGGCGACGATCGCCTCCAGCACGTCGTCGATGCCGATCCCCTGCTTGGCCGAGCAGAGCACGGCTTCGAACGGGTCGAGCCCGAGGTCCGAGTCGATCTCCTCGCGCACCCGCTCGATTTCGGCAGAAGGCAAATCGATCTTGTTGATGACCGGCACGATCTCCAGGTCGAATTCCAGGGCGAGGTAGAGGTTCGCGACGGTCTGGGCCTCGACTCCCTGGGAGGCGTCGACGAGCAGGAGCGCGCCTTCGCAGGACATGAGCGAGCGGCGGACCTCGTGCGAGAAGTCCACGTGGCCGGGCGTGTCGATCAGGTTGAGCCGGTAGGTCTTGCCGTCCCGGGCGGTGTAGCGGAGGGTGATCGTGTTGCTCTTGATGGTGATGCCGCGCTCGCGCTCGATGTCCATGGAGTCCAGGATCTGATCGCGGAAGTCGCGGTCCTCGACCCCGCCACAGCGCTGGATCAGCCGGTCGGCCAGGGTAGACTTCCCATGGTCGATGTGGGCGATGATGCAGAAGTTACGGATCTTGTCCAAAACGGATCTTCCTCTCCAAAGGCCGGTGACCTTGGATCTTACAACGCTGAAGGAGGGTGACGCTCTTCCATGAAGCCAAAAGGGAGGCTGATCTGGTCCTCGGATCGGCCGGTGGAGCGCAAGCCGGAGACTCCGGCGAGAGACCCCTGGCGCAGCCTGCCGCCGGCGGAGCAGGACGTCCGCGTCCGGCGCGAGCGCGGCGGCCGGGGAGGCAAGACCGTGACCGTGGCGGGTCCGCTCGTCCTGACGCGGGACGATGCCGCGCGGCTGCTCTCGGAGTGGAAGCGCCTCTGCGGGGGCGGCGGCGGGCTCAAGCTCTCGAAGACCGCCGCCGGGGATCCCTGCTTCGAGGTGGAAGTGCAGGGCGACCACGCCGACAGGCTGGTCGCCGAGCTGGTCAAGGCCGGCTACAAGGCGAAACGGGCGGGTGGGTAAGAGCCCCCTCCCCTGCCCTCCCCCGCTTCGCGGGAGAGGGAGCCCCCGCCCGCTTTGTCCAGAGCCCTGGGTGGAGGCGTCCTCTCCCGCGCAGCGGGGGAGGATAGAGGAGGGGGCTTCCGCCTCCTACCCCTCCCCCGTCCGGTGGCCCGCGCCGGCATAGAGGTAGTCGTAGCCCTTCTGGGTCAGGCGGTATTCCTTTTCCCCTCCCCTCTCCAGGAGGCCCTTGGCCAGGAGGTCGTCCACGGCGCCGTCGAAGTCGATGCCGGGGGTGATGCGCTCGGTGTTGCGGAAGTCGTCCTCGGTCAGGGTCTGGCCGGTCTCGGCGCCCAGCCGCTCGCCTTTGACCTCGTGGAACTGCATCAGCAGGATCTCTTGGGCTTTGCTCAGCAGGATCATCGCGTCTCCTTTCGCACGCCGGGGGTCAGGAGCAACGCGCGTGCCACGGGAGACCGAGGGGGCCCCCTGCGGGGCCCCCTCGCCATCTCTCTCACAACCGAGACCACGAAAAACGACAATGAGACAAAAGAAAAGGAGATCAACTACCCGGCCGGGGGGGCACAGCCCCCCCGCCCACCCCTCC
>JBJMGZ010000692.1:0-5476 GCA_045807605.1 Thermoanaerobaculia bacterium
GAGGTAGATGGCGTTGGCGTTCGCAGGATCGATCACGGTGTCGCGCACCGTGAAGGCCGTGAGCCTGCCGGGATAGGTGAGGACCTCCGTCAGAGCGGCCGGGGGAGCGGCGTTGCGGATGTAGAGGCGGGCGCCGGCACCTACCACGAGCAGGTCCGGATTGCCGAGCCCGCCGTAGGAGACCGGATCGACGCCGGTGCCGTTGATCACGACCGTCGAGATCCTCGTGATCGTGTCCCCCTGGTCGAACGTCTCGTAGACTCCGTTCGCGCCGCCGAGGATCAGCCGGGTCGGCGTGATCGCGTTGACCTCCACCGGCGTCGTGAACTGCCCCGCGAACGCCGGGCTGCCGCCGATCGGCGTGAGCGGCGGGAAGATGAAGCCCTGGAGGTCGTTGGTGATGTTCCAGAAGGTGCGGACGAACGCCTGCAGGCCCTGGGCGCTGTCGTAGCGGATCGACGTCGCGGGGCCCATCGTCTGGTTGTCCACCGCGGTGTCGCCGCCGTCGCCGGAGAGCAGCACGAACCAGTTCGGGTCGGGCTTGTCCTGGTGCGGATCGTCGTTGTCCTGCGTGCCCACGAAGACGACCTGGGCCAGCGGATCGTAGGAGAGGTCGTGCTGCTCGGAGACCTGCAGGTTGCCGATGACCGAGGACCAGTCGCCGGAAGCGCTGCGCGGATTGCTGCGCCGGTAGATGCCGCCGTCGTCGGTTTCGATCAGGTTGCCGTTGGCGTCGATGGACATCTCGCGCGAGTCGGCATGCGGCGAGCTGTTCGAGATCGTGCCGACGTGGGTGAGCGGCGTGCACTGGCTGCCCGCGGGCAGCGAGGCGTCGCAGCGGAAGAGGCGCCCCGAGAAGTTCTGGGCGCCGATGCTGTTGGGGAACTGCGGCGGTCCCAGGCCCTCCTCGGCGCGGAACGGCTGGCGGTCGCCGCCGAGGTAGACGATGTTGTGATCGACCGGGTCAGCCGCGACCGACAGGTGGATCGCTCCCTGCCCGCCGGGGTGGATGCCGACGTTGTTGGGACCGGTCCGCGGCCGATCCATGGCGGTCCAGGTGGTGCCGCCATCGGCGGAGCGGAAGAGGCCCGCCAGGCGTCCGGTGTTGACGATCGCGGCGTAGACGTCGTTGTTCGTGCCGACCGCGAACTCGACGTTTCCCGTCGTGCCGCTGATCAGGAGCGCGTCCATCGCCGCGTCGCTGACCTTCGTCCAGGTGGCTCCGGTGTTGTTGCTGCGGTAGACGCCGTTGACGCCGCCGGAGAGATTGGCGAAGAGGATGCTGGTGAAGAGCCGGCTCGGATTCGCCGGATCCCCGACCAGATCGTTCGCGACCCCGGCGGGAAGACCGGTTGCCGCGCCGTTGCCGACGCTGACCGCGGCGAAGGTGTTGCCGCCGTCGGTGCTGCGCCAGATGCCGATGTTGGTGACGAGGTTGATGTCCGCGGTGTCGACCGAGACGACGATGGTGTTGCCGCGGGGGGCCACCCCGTTGATGTTCTTGCCCAGCAGGATCCCGCTGCCGGTGACGTTGGTCCAGGTCTCGCCGCCGTCGGTTGTCTTGTACAGGCCGACCCGGTTGCCGCCCAGGCGGCCCAGCGAGCTGAATTTGCCCACGCCGGCCCAGAGGGTGTTCGCCGTCGGATCGGTGGGATCGAACGCCAGCGCGCCGATCGCCGAGCTCGGCATCGAGTCGGTCAGCGGCTTCCAGTTCGGGTTCTTCGACTGGCTGTTCTTCGTCCGCCAGACGCCGCCGTTGACGGCGCCGATGTAGACGGTCTTGGGATCCGTGGGATGGGCGAGGACGGTGTGGATGGCTCCCACCACCTCGTTGTTCGGGGTCACGTTCTCCGACTGGCCGTCGATGGCCGGGCCGGGGCCCTGGGCCTTCCACGTCGCGTCGGCAGCGATCGGGGCGGGTTGGGCATGGGCGCCCACCGGCAGCGCCAGCGCCGCCAGCAGGGCAAACAGAGCGCACAACCCGGCGGCTAGACGCACACCCGGGAAACCAAACCTCCAGCTACTCCTCAGCATTTGCCGTTTCCTTTCTGTACAGGTTGCCCACTCGGGGCATCATTCCTCGAAAGTCAACGGCGATTCTTTAGCGGCGCGACGCTGGCGATTCCGAGGCTCCTGATCGACCCCCGGGTGTACGCCACCCGAGACCGGCGGAGGAGCCTCTCCCCAGGCGAAGGGAGCATGATCCCCTGCGGGACGCATCCTTACCCCTTGCAACCAGTGGTGCTGGAAGACTATCATGGAAATTGCGACGGCGATCACAAAGCGGGCAGCTGGCCAAGTCAGGAAGCAAGGAGTCCACGTGAACCAATTCAAGCGGTGGCCGTCCAGGCCAACTTGGGGGCGGTTTGTCCTATCGCTCGCCCTCCCGCCTCTTTTCGCAATCCTGCTCATGCCAGGCACCTCGCTGGGAGCTTCCCCGTCGATGCGCCCGGCAGCTCCCGGCGACAGCGCCGCGTTGCTCGAGGGAGTGGTGCTCTCTCCCCGGCACGGTCTTGCCTATGTGATGCGTCCCGGCGGCGGCCTCGCCGCGGTCAACCTTGCCAGCGGCAAGGTGCAGTGGCGCAGCGACAAGGCGGCCAGGCCTCTCGCGCTCGTCGGCGACCGGCTCATCGCCCAGGCCGAGAGCCAGGGCGGCAGAGCCCTGCATCTCGTCGCCCTGGACGCGCGCAGCGGCGCCGCCCGTGATTCCGTCCGCATTCCCCTCCCCGAGGGCGTGGTCGCCTCGGTGGTCGATACTCCCGCCAGCTCCTTCCGGGTCCGGGCCGATACCGCGGCTTCCGACCTCGTGGTGAGCTGGGAGTCCACGGGCATGGTCGCGCAGGGCTATCTTCCGGCCGACGAGGAGGGGCAGGCGCCCGGCGGCGAGCCCACGTTCATCGCCGGCCAGACGGTGCTCGACCTGGCCTCGCCGTCCCTGACCGTGAAAGCCGAGCCGACCGTGCGTCTCGCCGACTCCGCCGCGCTGACGCGGGCTTCCCTGGAGGAGCTGGCTGCGCCGGCCGTGAAGGGTGTCGAAGGCCGGCAGCTGCTCTCGGCCGACGGCCGGCACGTCCTGGTCACCGAGCCGGTCGACAAGGCCGACTTCACGCTGTACCGGCATCGCTGGACGCTCTACGAGCGCAGCAGCGGCGCCCGCCTCGGCTCGGTACCGTCCATGGTGTCCGCGACGCCGTTCGTGGTCGTCGGCACGACCGTGTACCACACGGTTCCGGCGCACGCGATCCGGCAGAATGGCAAGTTCGTCGAGAACCCGGCCGTCCTGCACGCCGTCAATCTGAAGACCGGCGCCGAGATGTGGAAGATGGCGGTCCGCGAAACGGCGTTCCGGGGACCCTTCGCCCCCTAGGGCTCGTCAAAACGCAGTGGGGATGCCTCGTGAGGAGGCATCCCCGCTCTTCCTCTCCAAGCAGGCCCGCTGTCATGCAGGCAAAGTCGTCACACGACCCGGACCGGCCGCCGGCGGAAGAGTGCTTTCCTGCCTGCCCCGCATCGTGGTACCTGTTCTGCCCGACGGAAGATCTGCGCCGCGGGCCCGTCTCCAAGCGCATGCTCGGACGGCAGTTGTTAGGGTTTCGCACGGAACGCGGCCAGCTCGCGGTGATGGACGCCCACTGCGCGCATCTGGGCGCGGACCTCGGCTATGGAACCGTCAAAGGGGAGACGATTCAATGTCCCTTCCATCATTGGCGCTTCCGGTCGGACGGGGTTTGCATCGCGGGGCCGGATCCCGCGGACCCGTGCCCTTCTCCCCGCCTGCAAACCTATCCCGTCGCAGAGCGCCACGGCTATCTGTTCGTCTTTAGTGGCCCCGAGCTTGGCCCTGAGCCCCTGTTCCCTCTGCCGTTCTTCTTCGGCGAAGACGCCGAGGATTTCATCGCCGGAAAACCTTTCCGTTATGTCTCGGACTGCACCTGGTACATGAACGCCGCGAACGGCTTCGACATGCAGCACTTCCTCTGCGTGCACGGCCGCAAGCTGGTCGACGCCTGCCGGATCGACTGCCCCGACCCGTTCGCGCGGCGCAACCGTTATCGGGCCGGCATTGTCGGCAGCTCCAATTCCGACCGGTTCCTGCGCAGGTGGGCCGGCCGCACCGTGGATGTATCGATCACCAGTTGGGGAGGGCCGTACATGCTGATGACGGCGGACTTCCCGCGGGCCTACAGCCGTTTCCTGATCGCTACGCAACCGCTGGAGGACGGGCGGACGCTGTGTGAAGGAATCGTTTTCATGCGGCGCAGCCGCACGGCCCTGATGCGCAGGCTGTGGCAGCCTGTGAGCCTGATGGTTCGCCGCTGGCTCACCTATCAATTCGTCGCGGACGAGGCGCGCAGCCTGCGGGGCGTGCGCTACAACCCCGAGAGCCTCGGCCGGAAGGACCGGGAGATGCTCGGGTTTTTCCAGTGGGTCGCAGCGCTGCCGCAAGATGCCACGAGCGGCTACGTGCAGAAGATCCGAACGGGCGTGGAGCAGCCGTGAGGGCCGGCAGCCTATGGGTTGCGGCGCAGGCGTTCGAGCTCGGCCTGCAACCGGGCGATCTCGGCCTCTGCCTTCAATCGGGCCTCTGCCTCCCGCCGGGCCCTCTCGTCGGCCTCCTCGCGAGCCTTCGCCTCCCGCCTGGCCTTCTCTCCGGCCTCTTGCAGGTTGAGGAGCTGCCGGCCCCCGGGGTGCTCGAAGACCAGGATCCTGTTGCCGTCGGGTGCGACCTGAAACCAGAGGCCCGTGGTCGTCGAGAGGAGGCGGCCGTCGGCGTCCTGCTCGATCGGAAGATACCGGCCGGCCTCGCCGAGGCGGTACCCCAGAAGCGTGAACCTCCGATCCCGGCGGGTGGAGTCGACGATCACGTACTCCTGAATCCCGGCACGTTCATAGACCTTGACCTTGGTTTCCACGTCGGCCCGCCGGATGCGGGTATCACGAGGTGACACGACCTCGATGATCAGCGAGGGGACAGCGCCTTCCTTTCTGGCGTCGAAGCTCTCGCGGTCGGCCTCTTTGTCGCGAACCCCGCGGATGACCGATACGTCAGGACCGGGCTCCGGAAGCGCCGGGTCGAAAATGTGCTTGACGTCGAAGAGGACCAGGACATCCGGAGCCATCTGGAAGTGGTCGCGTAGGAGCGCCGCGAGCTCCGCCGCCGTCTCGCCATGCCGTCGTCCCTGGGTCATCTGGTCCCCGACCTGCGGATTGAGAAAACGCTCCGGTGTCAACGGCAGCTCCACCTGTTCCAGCCTGCCGTCCGGGCGTTCGATCCAGCGCAGAACCGTGAGCCCCGGCTCCTCGGACGGGACCGTGTGCTCTCTCGCGAACGCCAGCGTCTTCCTGGCAGGCTCGGCCATGCCCCAAGTATAGGCGAGTTTCCTCAACGCGTCAAAGATGTCGTGAGTGGACGACGGAGGAGCGGCATGTGGACCCGGCCTGCTCAGCTCGGGGGGCCGCGCTCCACCCGCCCCGG
>JBJMGZ010000693.1:0-8769 GCA_045807605.1 Thermoanaerobaculia bacterium
TCGGGCCGTCGTGGGGGTAGTCGGGAGCGCAGGCGGTCAGAAAGAGGAGGAGGAGAAGCAGAGCCCCGTAGGGGCGACGGCATGTAGCCCCGGGCTTCAGCCCGGGGTAGGCAGACCCAAAGAAAATCCACAAGCCCCGAAGGGGCGGCGGCAGCGGCCCCGGGCGCGAGCCCGGGGCTACATGCCGTCGCCCCATCGGGGCTGGGGATCCGGAGGAGGTCAGAGGATTCTCACCCGGGCAGCGGATACAGCTGCCGGTAGCTGTCCGACAGCACCAGGATCCGCTTCACGTAGGTCTTGGACTCTTCGAGGTCGAGCCCTTCGAGGAAGCGGTCGATCTCCTTTGAGCCGGCCTCCTTCCAGAGGCGCTTGATGCGGTACGGCCCGCCGTTGTAGCCGGCCAGGGCGAGCTCGACGTTGCTGTCGAACATGTTCAGCACCTGGCTGAAGTAGGTGGTGCCCAGGCGGAGGTTGAAGGCCGGGTCCGACAGCTTGTCGTGGGAGTAGCTCAGGCCGGCCTTGCCGGCCAGCTCGCGCGCCGTGGCGGGCATGAGCTGCATCAGGCCGCGGGCGCCCGCCCAGCTCTGGGCCTGCGTGTCGAAGGCGCTCTCCTGCCGGATGATGCCGTAGACCAGGTGGAGCGGCAGGTGGTTCTGCGTCGCCCAGGTGCGGATCGTCTCCTGGTAGTCGAGCGGGTAGTAGAGGCGCCGCGCCTCCTCCGGCAGGGTGGCCTGGTGGGGTCCGCCCAGCGCGGGGAAGGCCTCGCGGATCGTGATCATGCTCTTGCGGCGGTCCCCCTGGCGGAACTGCACCAGCCCCTCCAGGGCGCGGACCGCGCGCTCGTCGGCCGGTGTCTTCCCCGTCCGGCGGATGAGCTCGATCTCGGCCGCCGCCAGCTCTTCCAGGCCGAGATCGGTCAGGAGCCGCGCCCGTTGCAGGACGGCATCTTCCGGCCAGGGCTCGGTATCTCCCCCCCAGCCCATACCGAGCTCGTCCGCGGCCGGCGCCTTGCCGCGCAGCCGCGTCAGGGCGTTCTTGCGGTAGAAGTCGGTCGTGTCCGCCGTCGCGACCTCGCGGTAGATCTGCTGCGCGCGCTCCGTCTCGCCGAGGGACTCGAAGGCGCGGGCGGTCCAGTAGCGGCCCCGGCGGCCGGCGCTGTCCTCGGGATAGAGGTCGAACAGCTCCGTCCAGTAGCCGACCGCGCCCGAGAAGTTGCGGCGGCCGTACTCGCGCCAGCCGCGCTGCCAGAGGTGGGCCGCGCCGGTCGTGTCCCTGGCGTCGAGCCGGCGGAGCTGGCGCAGCACCGCGATCGACTCCTCGAAACGGTCGTCGTCCGCCAGGTCCTTGTAGAGGCTGCGCAGGGCCTTGACCGCGAGCTCCGGATCCCCTCCGGCGGCGGGACTTCCGAGCTGCCCCACCTTGCGCAGATGGCCGTGGGACATCTCCAGGTACTGCTGGCGCTCGGCGGCGGGCATGGTCCGGCCGCGGCGGGCGGTCGCGACCTCGGCCGCGGCCTGGGCGCGCGCCCATTCCAGGGCCGATGCCTGCCTGGGACCGGCGGGAGCGCGGCCGGAGAGCAGCTCCAGCGCCGCGGCGCCCTCGTTGATCCGGGTGAGCGCCTCGGCCTTGAGGAGCGCCCAGTCGAGGTCGCGGTCGCGGAGGTCGGCCGCGTCGAGCACCACCAGGGCGCTGGCGTCGAGCTTGATGTCGAGGAGCGCGCGCGCGCGCCGCTTGAGCTGGTCGGGCGTGAGGATCGCCGCCCAGGGCAGCTCTCCGTCACCTTCGCGGAAGATCTCGGCCACGGCGAGCTCGGCGGCCGCGGCCGGCGAGTCGGCGAGCAGGCGCCGGGCGGCCTCGCGCCGGACCTCTTCATCAGGAAGTGCGCCGCCGATCTGCCAGGCGAGCTTCTCCAGGCGGGTGGCCTCCGGCCCCGAGACCTTCTCGCGCCGGGCCTGCGCCACGAGCTCGAGGGCGCGCTGGGCGTCCTGGTGCTTCCAGGCGAGCTCCGCCGCCTGGGCGAGGGCGCGCGGCCGCAGCGGCGAGGCCGGGTAGTCGCCGAGCAGCTTGGCGAGCGAGGCCTGGGCGAGCAGCGTGTGGCCGCGCGCCTCGGCCGCGTCGCTCAGCGTGTACAGCCGCCAGTCTTCCAGCAGGCCGTCCGGGTCCTGCGCCGCGAACAGGCGCTCCTCGGCCTGGCCCGACTGCTCGCAGGCATGGGCGTAGAAGCCGGTGACGAGCCGGGCGAAATGCGCCTCGGGCCCCCTGGCCCCGGCGAGCGGAGCGAGGACCCTGGCGGCGCCGGCGCAGTCGTTCCGGCGCACGGCCGCCGCGGCCTCTGCGAAGAGCAGGGCCGTGCGGTCGGACTTGCCGAGGAAGGGGACCTCGGGGTGAGGCCGGATGGCCGGCTGCGAGGCGGAGCCCAGCAGCAGGGGAACGAGCAGGAGGAGGGCAGAGGGAACGAGGTTCCGGGGAGGCTTCGGCGAACGGCGACGGCTCGAGCTGCTCAACTCTCAAGACTCCTTACGGGCGCGGAAAAATCCGGCTCGCTGGTTACAACACCAACCAGGGTCCCTCAAATCCCGAGGGCCTTGGCATCTCCTGCCGCAAGGATGCGGACCAGCTCCTGGTAGAAGTAGTCCGTGGTCTTGAGGATGCGCGCCTCGACCCGCTCTTCGTACATCTGCCGGGAGCGGTCGATGTCCTCCCGGAGGCGCTCGTACAGGTCGCGCTTGCGCCTACCCTCTTCCACCTGCTCTTCATTATAGAGCTTGATCTCGCTGACGAGGAGACGGGCGAGCCGCCGGGCCTCCTCGTGCAGGGGATCGTCGGTCGCCACCGGCTGCCGCGCGGCGGCGCCGAAGGCCCAGCCCGGACCCTGCACGTCGCTCGGCGGGCGCACCTCGGGGGTGGCGGAGGCGGTGGGCGTGCTGTCGATCGACTGCGCCGGCGGAGCGGGCGGCGCCGGCGCCGGAACCGGACGGATCGGCGTCGGCGGGGTCATGGGCCGCTCGGGCTCCGGTATCGCAGGCATCGCCGGCATGGGCGCGGACGGGGTCATGACCTCGCGCAGACTGGAGCGCTGGAGCAGGACCGTGTCCACCGGGGCGGAGGCCGCCGGGGCGGGTTCCGGCTCGGGCTCCGGCACGGCGGAGAGGCCCCGCAGGTCGACCTTCTGGGTCGGCGTCGCGGACTCCTCGTCCTCCAGCGCGGCGGGCTCGGCCCCTGGCTCGATGGCCCCTGGCTCGATCGCCCCTGGCTCGACCGCAGTATCGTCGTCGATCGCCTCCAGCTCGTAGCTCTCGGACTCCTCCACCGCGGCCCACGGCTCGGCGAGGTCGGACCCGGCGAGATCCGGCGCCGCCGGCTCGGGCTCCGGCTCGGCCATCACCTCCACCTCGACGCCGGAGGTGGTCGTGGCCGGGCTCTCCCATCCGGCGACGGCGGGCAAGGCCTCGGCCGTCTCCTCCGCCGGCTCGGTCTCGTCCCGGGCGGGCTCTCCGGAGTACACCGGGATGGCCGCGGTCTCCGAGATGGAGGTTTCGGTCTCCGCCGCCGGCTCGGCGGGCGCCGGCGGCGCCTCCTGCCTCTCGACGGGGATCAGGGTCGCCGTGGACGAGCGCTCGCGGAACGGCAGCGACTCGATGGCGAGAGCCGCGGTGTAGCAGAGGACCTGGAGCGCCTCGGGATAGAGCGGGGTGCCGGCGTCGGCGCTGTCGGCGTAGAGGGCGGCGGCCACGCGGTCGCGCAGGACCAGCGGCACGAGCACTCCCTCGTGGGGGACCGGGCTCTCCAGGCGGCTGCTCAGGGCGGCGCACTCGCTCGCCGACAGCCAGGCCGAGCCGTGGCCCTGGAAGATGCGGCTCCACGAGCCCTCCTCGGGAGCGCCGAGATTGAGATCGCGGACCGCGGCGTCGGCGTCGCCGAAGCCGTGCCCGTTCCAACCCCGCACCTCGCCGCCGCGCAGCAGCAGGATCGCGCTGCGGGAGGAGTAGCGCGCCGCTTCGTGCAGCAGCGCGGTCAGGATCTCGGCCTGCGAGCGGGCGCGGTCGATGGCGCCGAGCGCCTCGTGCAGATCGGACACGCCGCCGCGCCGCGCCTGGGAGGTCAGCCCTTCCGCCAATCCCCTGGCCTCGGAGCGCACGGCGGGCTCGAGGTCCTCGTGGGCGACGAACGACTCGGGCACCGGCGGCCGCAGCTCGGCCAGCCGTCCCAGGAGGTCGTCGCTGCTCGACCGCAGCCACTGCGAGACCTGGTGCGAAACCTCCTGGCGCATGTCGGCCACCGCGCGCTCGAACGTGGAACCGATCTCGCGATTGAGTTGCTGGACTTTTTCCGAAAGGGACATCCTTCTGCTCTCCGCTCGGCTCTCCGCAGCCTGTCTCTACCAGGGTTCGACTTAAGGAATCCGATTATTCTGTACCGTCCCCCCCGTGTCAAGGTTCGAATCCCGTTGAAAGACAAGGGCTTTCGCCTCCTGGCTTGGTCGCCCCGGCGCCCGTATGGTAGGTTGCCGCGGTCTTTGGAGGAGGCTTTTGGATGGCGGCGAGATCGGTACAGCTGTGCGGCCTGCTGCTGGGGGCGCTCGCCCTCTTCCCGGCCTGCGGGCCGCGCCCGGAGGAGCGCCAGGACGCCAGCCAGGACGAGGTCGCCGTCGCGCAGTGGGACTGGCTGCAGCAGACCAAGCTGCGCCTCGACGCTCAGCGCGCGCGCCTGGCGCAGCTCGAAGCTGCCCGGCTTGGAGAAAAGACCAGGCCCAGCGCCCCTCCTTCCGAGGAGCTCGCGCGGCTGCGCAAGGAGGTCGACGACCTCGCCGCGGAGCTCAATCGCCGCCTCGTCGAGTACGTGAACGCGAACGCCTCCGCGGCCTCCGGAGGCGAAACCCCGGGCGAGCGCCAGCTCGCCGCGATCCGGATGAAGAGCGACGAGGACATCCGCCTCGCCCGCGAGTACATCGAGGAGGGCGGCGACTACCGCCGCGCCATCGAGATCTACGAGACCGCGCTGGCGGCCGATCCGGACAACCCGCGCCTGCGCGCCGAGCTGGAGACCGCCAGGGCGCGCCGCTATGTGACCCGGGAGCGCTTCGCGCTGGTCCGCGAGGGGATGACGCAGGACGAGATCCGCCGTCTCCTCGGCCCGCCCAACCTCCTGGACGTCCGCGACTACCCCGAGCGCGGCGTCACCGCCTGGTTCTACCCCAAGGACGCCAGCGGCGCGGCCGCGGCGGTCTGGTTCCGCAAGGGCGAGCCTTCTCCCGAGGCCTACCTGCTCGACTTCGACGCCATCCAGCCCCCGGCCGCTCCGGGCAGACCCAGGCCGGCTCCTGCCCGGCCCCGGACCACCCCTCCTCCCACCGGCACACCCGCGCCCCGGCCTTGACTTTCACCCCCGAATAGTGGACGCTTTCCGGTACGCGTCCCCATGGGGCGCTCCTATTTCCCAGAGAAGGTGAGGTGAGTTTCAATGCCCGTTGTGCACGTGCGCGAGGAGGAGAGCTTCGAGAACGCGCTCCGCCGGTTCAAGCGCAAGGTTGAGAAGTCCGGCATCCTGACGGAGCTGCGCAAGCGCCAGCATTTCGAGAAGCCCTCGGTCAAGCGCAAGCGCAAGGCCGTGCAGGCCCGCAAGAAGATGATGCGGAAGCTGCTGGAAGAGCGCCGCCAGGGTCTCGCCTGACCTCACCAGACTGCGTAGAAAAAACCAGGAGGAGGTCCCAAGGGGCCTCCTCCTTTGTTTTGCAACAAAAGCCTTCCGTGATGTAGGGGAGGGGTTTACCCCCTCCCGGGCGGGGGCAAGCCCCGCCCCTACATTGGCTCTGCCGGCGGCTCCTACTGCCCCTTCTTCTTCCACTCCTCCTCGGTCAGCAGGTTGACCGGCTCCAGCTTGCGGGCCGCGAGAGCCTTGTTCGCCGCCGCCAGCTCGTTCTTCGCGATGGCGTCCAGCCGGGCCGCCGCCTGGTCGAGCCGCGCGCCGAGCACGCCCATCTGGTCGAGCTGCGCTTTCGTCGGCCGGCCCTCATAGCCGTTCACTCCGCCATACAGATAGCCCACCTTCTCGCGGAGCTGCTCCTCGCCCGACAGCCAGCCGCCCTCGCCCGTCGCCACCAGCGTGGCATGGAACTTCGTCAGCTCGGTCGCCAGTCCGTCGAGCTGCTTGCGCAGCTTGTCGTTCTGGGGCAGCCCCTCGGCCCGCTTCTGCAGCCCCTCGCGCATCGCGAGGGTGGCGTCGACCACGTAGGTCAGCCGCTCCATCATGCCGTGCAGCTTCATGACCGTGTCGTATTGGAGATTGCGGTCGTCGGCCGTGTGCGTCGAGCGCGGATCGGCGACGAGCTGCACCTGGCTGTCCAGCACCTGGCCGCCCTTGGTCAGCTTGACCGTGTAGGCGCCGGCCTTCACGCGCGGGCCGAAGAAGGAGAACGGCGCCTGGATCACCGAGTTGCCCCCCGGCGTGCGCGGACCCTTCATCCGCATCGGCCAGGTCACGCGGTTGATCCCCTTGCGCTTGCCGGCCGGCAGGGTGGAGATGAGCGCGCCCTTGTCATCGTAGACCTCCAGCTTGAGGTCGCCCACGATGTGGCGCTTCTTCAGGTAGTAGGTCACGTACGCCGCCTCCTCGGGAGTGCCGCCCACGTACTCCTCGTCGCCCGGGAACTCCTGCACCGCCGAGGGGATGACCATGGGCGACGGCCGCGAGGGGAGGAACGCCACCTCCTGCTCCATCACCTCGCGGGTCAGCTTGCGCAGCGGCGTGATGTCGTCAAGGATGTAGATACCACGGCCATGGGTGGCGAGGAGGAGATCCGCGTCCCGCGGATGGATCGCCATGTCCCGGATCGCGACCCTGGGGAAATCCCCGCCGATGTAGCGCGCCCAGCTCGCGCCGCCGTCGACCGAGATGAAGAGGCCCTGCTCCGTGCCCAGGAAGAGCAGGTCCGGGCTCTCCAGGTCCTGGCGGACGACATGGGCGTAACCCTCGAGAGCCGCGGTCATCAGCGGCTTCCAGGTCTGGCCGAAGTCGGTGGTCTTCAACACGTAGGTCTTCATGTCGCCGGTGGTGTGGCCGTCCAGGGTGACGAACGCCGTGGCCTCGTCGAAGCGGCCAGGCTCGACGTGCGAGACCCAGGTGTTGGCCGGCACGCCGGAGAGGTTCTTGCTCACGTTCGTCCAGCTCTTGCCGCCGTCGCGGGTCACCTGGACATAGCCGTCGTCGGTCCCCACCCAGATCACGTCCTTGTTCTTCGTCGACTCAGCGATCGAATAGATCGTGGTGTGGTTCTCGGCGCTGGAGTTGTCGACGGTCAGACCGCCGGACTTGAGCTGCTGCTGCCGCTGCGGGTCGTTGGTGGTGAGGTCCGGGGAGATCTTCTCCCACGACTCGCCCTGGTCCCGGGAGCGGAACAGGAACTGCGAGCCGATGTAGATCGTGCCCGGCTCGCTGGCGCTCAGGTGGATGGGCGTGTTCCAGTTGAAGCGGTACTCGGGATCCCCTGCGACCGGCAGCGGCTGGATGTCGCGGTTCTCGCCCGTGGACAGATGCCCGCGCGAGATCTTGCCCCCCTGGTACTCGACGTAGACCACGTCCGGATCCGTGGGATCGCGAAAGGCCCAGAAGCCGTCCCCGAAGCCGATGCTCCGCCAGTTGCGGTTCTGGACGCCGGCCGTGCCCCGCGAAGGAGCGGACCAGGAGCCGTTGTCCTGCAGGCCGCCATAGACGTTGTACGGCCAGTCCATGTCATAGCTGACGTGGTAGAACTGGGAGACCGGCAGCGACTTGACATGCCGCCAGTGGGCTCCCTTGTCGCTGGAGATGTAGGCGCCGCCGTCGGTGCCCAGCACCAGCTCCTGGGAGTCCTTCGGGTTGATCCAGAGGGCGTGCAGGTCGCCGTGGACGCTGCCGCCGCCCGGGCCGAACGAGGAGTTGAACGTCTTGCCGCCGTCCGAGCTCATGGTGAGCGACAGGCCCGGCTTGTAGAGGGTGTTGTGATCGTTCGGGTCGACGACGATGTGGGCGAAGTAGAACGGGCGCACCTGGATGTTGAAGGAGGAGTTCATCTCCTTCCAGCTCTCGCCGGTATCGTCGGAGCGGTAGAGCGCCGTGCTCTTGGACTCGACGAGGGCATAGACCGTGGAGGGCCGGGACGGCGCCACGGCGATGGCGACGCGGCCCTTGTCGCCCTTGGGCAGACCGGTCTCGATCTTCCTCCAGGTCTCGCCGCCGTCGGTGCTCTTGTACAGGCCCGAGCCCGGACCGCCGGAGCTGAAATAGGCGGCGCCGCGGCGGAACTCCCACATGCCGGCGTAGAGGATGTCCGGCTCCTGCGGGTCCATGTCGATGTCCGAGCAGCCGGTCTTCGCATCCACATAGAGGACGCGCTTCCAGGTCTTGCCGCCGTCGGTCGTCTTGTAGACGCCGCGCTCCTCGTTGTCGTTCCACAGGTGGCCGGTGGCGCAGACCCAGACGGTATTGCCGCCGGTACCTTCGGCCGGGCTCACCCGGATGCGGGCGATGCGCTCGGAATTCTCCAGGCCCACGCGCTGCCAGTTGTCGCCGCCGTCGGTTGTTTTATAGACGCCGTCGCCGATCGAGACGCTGTTGCGGGTCCAGGACTCGCCGGTGCCGACCCAGACGTTCTGCGGGTTTTTCGGGTCGATCGCCACGGCGCCGATCGACTGGGCGTACTTGTCGAAGACCGGCTTGAAGGTGACACCGGCGTCCTTGGACTTCCAGAGGCCGCCGCCGGCCGCGCCGACATAGAGGGTGAGCGGGTCGGCG
>JBJMGZ010000694.1:0-4347 GCA_045807605.1 Thermoanaerobaculia bacterium
CGATCGCGTCGGGGTTGCCGATCAGCGACGGGAACGCCGAGAGCAGGAGCGCCACGCCGCCGACCACGTGCGGCCCGGCCATCGAGGTGCCGGAAAGCGAGGTGTAGGTCGTGTCGCTGGTGTTGTAGGAGGAGCGGGTGCTCGTTCCCGGAGCCATGATGTCGGGCTTGATGCGGTTGCTGCCGTCGATCGTGACCGGGCCGCGGCTGGAGAAGGTGGCCACGGTGTCCGTTCCGGTGTTGAGCGCGCCCGTGGTGAACGACGGGTCGTAGAAGCTGGGCGGATCGACGACCGTGGAGCAGCCCGACCCCGAGTTGCCGGCCGAGACCTCCATCACGATCCCGGCCGCGCGGGTGTTGGAGACGCCGGTCAGCAGGATGTTCGGGGTGGTGCAGCCCTCGGCCGTGGGGCAGCCCCAGGAGTTGACGGTCACGTGCGGAGCCTTGCTGGGGTCGCCCTGGCTGGTGGTGCCGCCTACCGGGTAGGGCGCCAGGAAGAACTCCATGCACTCCAGGTAGGTGGAGGGGGTGCCGGCGCCCTGGTCCATGTTGCGGCAGCCGATCCACTTCGCGCCCGGCGCCATGCCGACCTGGTTGGCGCCGTCGGCGCCCACCGCGGTGCCCATGGTGTGGGTGCCGTGGCCCTGGTCGTCGCACGGCGCGGGCGAGTTGCCCGGGCAGACGCCGGTGCTGCTGTGGATCGAGTCGTGCCAGTTGTAGTCATGGCTCGCCGTGGTGCCGTTCCAGCCGCGGTAGGCGTTCTTGAGCGCGGCGTGCGTCCAGCGGTAGCCGGTGTCGGCTCCCCCCACGACGACGCCCTGCCCGGTATAGCCCAGGTTCCAGACCTGCGGCGCGCGCACGTAGCTGATGCCCGGCTCGGCGGCGAGGATGGCCGGGGCCGTGATCAGCGACCAGTCCGGATTGAATTCCAGCGGCTCCGGCGCGTGCGGCCGGGGCAGCTCCTGGCGCATCAAGGGGTTGCCGTCGATGCGCTTCACGTCGGGCCGCGCCGCCAGCATCTTCGCGAGGTTGCGGTCGCCCTTCACCAGGATCGCGTTGACCAGGTAGAAGGAGCGGTGCTCGATCCCCCGGGCCTCCAGCTCGGCGAGGATCGGCCTCTGGGTCTCCCGCGCGGTCTCGAAGAGCGTGCGGTAGACGAGCTCCCCCTTGGCGGCCTTGCCCTGGACCTGCCTGGCGGCCGCGAGGTTCGCCTGGCGCTGCAGGACCACGAAGAACTCCGCTTCGGCACCGGCGCGGGTGTTCTCGATCACCCACTGCTCGATCTTCCCGGCTCCCTGCTGCTGCGCCTGGGCTCGGAGCCCGAACAGCAGCACACCGGCCGCGACGGCCAGGCCCAACCACTCCTTCCGAATCTTCATGTCTGTCTCCTTTGTCTACATACCTGGGTGCGCCCGGGGAGCGCTGGCGAGCCCCGGGGGAGCGGGTAGAGGGGTCCACCCGCTTGCCCGAGGGAAGCTACCCAACCTGCCGCAGCTCGGCCGCGGACCGGGTCAGGAGGTCCCAGAGCGCGTCGGCGTGCTCGCGGGTGGTTCGGATGTTGCCGATCGCGATCCGCGGCGTCAGGCGGCCGTGGAGCGTCGTCGGCGAGAGGAAGAAGGGGCCGGCGGCGTTGACCCTGGCCAGGAGCCGCTCGTTGAAACGGTCGTCCCCGAGCGCCCGGAAGCAGACGGTGCTGAAGGGGACCGGCGCGGCCAGCTCGAAGCGGGGATCGGCCTCGATCTTCGCCGCCAGCTCCCGCGCGATGGCGCAGTGCTCGCGGATGCGCTCCTGCAGGCCCTCCACGCCGAACGCGCGGATCACCATCCAGAGCTTGAGCGCCCGGAAGCGGCGGCCGAGCTGGAAGCCGGTATCCATCAGGTTTGTAACTCCGGGCTCATCCGTGCGCAGGTAGTCGGGGACCAGCGAGAAGGCGGCGCGCAGCAGCGCCGGGTCCTTCACCCAGAGGATCGAGCAGTCGACCGGCGTGAACAGCCACTTGTGCGGGTTGACCACGATCGAGTCGGCGCGCTCGATCCCCGGCATCAGCGCCCGGTACTCGGGGCAGATCGCGGCGGAGCCGGGGTAGTCGCCGACCTTTTCCAGGTAGTCGGCGATCAGGTCCGCCGCCCGGTGCATGGCCCAGCGGAACTGGTCCGGCGGAAGGTCTCCAGGCATGGCGGCCGGTATCTTATCGGAAGGCGGAAGGGGCAACCTGGCAGGAAGATTGCTTCACATCCATGTGTCGTTGGAGTCCCTGGCAGTACCTGAACTTTGACGCGGTCCAGTCAGGGCCGCGGAAACGGATGCGAGGAGGACGGAAATGAACGCGAAGAAAATGTTGGTGCTCTTGCTCCTGCTGATGCTCCCCTTGGCGATCGCCTGCGGCCCCAAGGAAAAGGCCGAGTCGGACGACCCGGATGACACCGCCACCAGCGTGTCCGAGCAGGAGAAGTCCGGCGTCAACCAGCCCGGCGACCTGAACCCGGTCGAGGCCCAGACCATGATCGACGACGTGACCATCGGCCACTCGACCGCGGCCGACGGCTCGATCGCCGCCGACCAGCAGGGCGACGACTTCGCTCCGGGCGAGGAGATCCACGTCTCCATGGAAGTCGGCGACACGCCGGCCGGCTCCGCGGTGAAGGTGGTCTGGTTCGGCCCCGGCGAGACCCGGATCGACGAAGAGACGAAGACGGTCAACGCCGGCGACCACTACCTGGCCTTCCAGTCGAAGGACTCGACCTCGTGGGCGAAGGGCGACTATCGCGCCGAGGTCTGGATCGGCGACGAGAAGGTCAACACCCAGCAGTTCCAGATCGTGGACAAGAGCGAAGCTGGCCGCTGAGGTAAGAATGTTCTCCCAACGGCGGCCGGGGTAGGTCGACAGGGCCCCGACCGCCGTTTTTTTGAAGAAAAGCCCCGGCAGGGAGGTTACCCTCCCGGACCGGGGCTTTTTTGCTGCCGGGGCTCGCCTTTACTTCGAGGACGAGGGGGCGCCGGCCTTGCGCTGCAGCTCGTCGTCGATCACCTTGGTGATCTCGTTGAGCGGCTGGGCGCCGGAGAGGAAGCGGCCGTTGATGAACATGGCCGGGGTGCCGTTGACACCGGCCTTGGTGCCGGCGTCGAGGTCGGCCTGGACCTGGGTGACGAACTTGCCCTGGTCGAGGCAGGAGTTGAACTGGTCGGCGTTCAGGCCGAGCTCGACGGCCTTGGCCTTGAGCTGCTCGACGCCCAGGTTCTGCTGGTTCTGGAACATGGCGTCATGCATCTGCCAGAACTTGCCCTGCTCGTTGGCGCAGAGGGAGGCCTCGGCCGCCTTCTGGGCGAACTGGTGGAAGTTGAGCGGGAACTGGCGGAAGACGATCCGCACCTTGTCGCCGTACTTCTGCTTCACCTGCTCGATGGTCGGAACCAGGCGGGAGCAGAAGGGGCACTGGAAGTCGGAGAACTCGACGATCGTGACCGGGGCGGTCGCGGGACCGACGGCCGGGCCGGTGGCGGCCACCTCGATGCGGTCGGGCTCCATCAGGTACTCGACCTTGTAGCGGGCGCGCAGGTCGTCGAAGTACTTCTGGCGCGTCTCGCCCTGGCGCTGCTGCTCCAGGTACTGCTTGATCTGCCCGGCGACCTCTTCCTTGGGCCGGGGGATCTGGGCCTTGTTCTGCTCGTAGAAGGCATCGACGTCGGCATCCGTCACGGCGGCGGGCTTGATGTCGGCGAGGAGCTGCTCCTTGGTGACGCCCTTGGCCGCGGCTTCGGCCTCCAGGAGACGGTCCTGGATGATCTGGTCGAGCTGGCCCTCGAGAAGGTCGTGCTGCTGCTTCTGGTACTGCTTCTCGAGCTGGGTGAACTGGTCGGCTGCGCCCTTGCGGACGTCGGCCTCCGTGATCGCCTTGCCGTTGACCCGCGCCAGGTCGCCCTTGGCGGCGGGCTTGTCCTGGGCAGAGCAGGCCGGCAGGCACACGCCCAGCGCCAGGATCAGGAGCAGCACGCCCTGGAAGGCGCGGCGCGGCCCGATCGTGATGCTACGGATTGCTTTCATCGATGACTCCTTTTTTTCAACAACCCCGGGGGGCGGATTCGAGAGACCTGTCAGCAGGCTCTTCTAGACAAGGTGCGCATTTTAACACAGGGGGGACACGGTCCCTGGGACTGGGAACGCGGGCGACGGAGAGGAT
The DNA here is from genome assembly GCA_045807605.1 of Thermoanaerobaculia bacterium. Lineage (GTDB taxonomy): Bacteria > Acidobacteriota > Thermoanaerobaculia > Multivoradales > UBA5704 > DATMER01. The sequence continues at coordinate 4,178 of JBJMGZ010000694.1, forward strand.
CTTCCCGCTGCGGCGCCTCTAAGACGCCAGATGGCGCGCGACCAGCCCTTCGAGGATCCGGTCCGCGGCCACGCCTCGCAGCCGGAGGAGCGGTGCGCCCAGGAGGTCCTCGGCCAGCGCAAGGAGGGCGCGGCGGTGCGGCGAGCCGTCGAGCGATCGCATCGACTGCA
>JBJMGZ010000695.1:0-8758 GCA_045807605.1 Thermoanaerobaculia bacterium
CTCGCCGCGCTGGACGCGGGCGAAATACTCCTGGCGGTTGGCCGTCGGCACCAGGTCGACCGCGAGCCCCAGGGCGCCGAGCTGGGACGCGATGTACTCGCCGACCCTCTGCGGACCGGGAAGGTAGGGGCGCGGTCCGTAGATCAGCAGGAGCGACAGGCGGCGGTCGGGCTTGCGCGATCCGGCCGCGGTCAGGAGGTTGCGCGCCTGGAAGGGATCGTAGGTGAGCCCGTCCTGGGACCGGCCGAGCATGGGCGGGAGCAGGTTCGAGGCGGCGAAGGCCAGGGCGTTCGCGAAGAACATCCTGGCGATCTCCATCCGGTCGATCGCGAGGGCGATCGCCCGCCGCACCCGCCGGTCGTCGAGGCCGGGACGGTTGGTGTTCATGTAGAAGACCGCGGTGGAGCTGCCCGGCTCGGTCCAGCGCCGGACCTTCTTGAGCTGCGCGATGTCCTCGCGGGAGAGGATGTTGGTGAAGTCCGCCTCGCCGGCCTCCAGGGCCGCGGTCAGGGCCGCGGGCCGGCCCTGGGCGTCGGGCCGGTAGAGCTGGAACACGACCTCGCCGATCGCGGCCGGCTTGCGGTAGTGCGGGTTGCGCACCAGGCGCGTGCGCTCCGGCGTCGAGTCCGCGGCCGGCATGTAGGGGCCCGTGCCCAGGAGCTGGCCGCCGGACTCCAGGATCACGCTGCAGAAGCGCCGGGCGAGCACGAGATCGAAACGGGAGTTCGGCCGCAGGAGCCGGAACACGACCCGCTCGTCCCGCGCCTCGACCGCGGCCTGCTCGCGGAACGGGTTCGCCCGGGAGAGCGATTCGGCAACGTGGCGCGCGGTCATCGGCGTGCCGTCCGAAAACAGGATGCCGGGACGGACCCGGGCGGAGTAGACCAGCTCGCCTTCCGCACACAGCCGCTCGGCGAACAGGACCGGCTCGGTCATCTCGCCGGCGGCCGGCGGCTGCGCGAACGGGGTCTCGAACACCTGCTCGAGCGCCAGGATGCTGGTGAAGTCCTGGGCCTCCCGCGGGTTCAGCGTGTTGACCGGCGCGAGCACTCCCACCCGCAAGCTCTTTTCCGCCATGCCGCCTAGGATATCGCGAAAGATTACGAATCAGTTTCTGCAAGTATTTTTAAAGGATAGATCACGTCGAGAGGCGACGTTCGCCTGGCGGCGGATTGCGGTAGGATCTCCCCCGCCTTGCTCGACACGACGGCCCCCGCGCGCCTCAGCGATCACGAGCGCCCCACCCGGGCGCACCGGAAGATCCTCGCCTTCGCCTGGGCCGCCTGGTGCACCGGCTTCTACTCCCTGATGCTGCTCTCCTTCCTCCTGAAGCCGGTCCAGGAGGAGCTCGGTCTGTCGAAGGGGGACCTGACGCCCCTGACCGCGGTGGGCGTGGGCATGACCGGCGCCGGCGGGCTTCTCTTCGGCTGGATGAGCGACCGTCTCGGGCGGCGGCTCTCCATGGCGGTGTCGATCGCCGCGTTCTCGATCGGCAACGCGCTGTGCGGCCTGTCCTCGGACCTGGGGATGCTGATCGCGGCCCGCGCCCTGGCGGGGCTGGGGATCGGCGGCACCTGGGGGGCGGGCCAGGCCATGCTCGGGGAGACGATCCCGCCCGCGCTGCGCGGACGTTACGGCGCCCTGGCCCAGAGCGGCGCGCCCGCCGGGCTGGGACTGGCCGCGATCGTCGGCTCGTTCCTGGCGCCGGCGCTCGGCTGGCGCACGGTGTTCGTGGTCTCGGCGCTGCCGATCGTGGTGGTCTTCCTCTGGCGCCGGCTGCCGGAGTCGGACCTCTGGCTGGAGCACCGGCGGCGGCGCGAGCAGGAGCCGTTGCGGCGGCCGATCCTGGCGCAGCTCGTGGCGGGCGACCTGGCCGGGCTCTTCAGCCGCGCCTTCCTGCTGACCGCGTTCAACATGTCGGCCTACTGGTTCGCGGTGGTGTGGCTCCCCCGGTATCTGCAGGAGCAGAGGGGGCTGTCCATCTTCGCCTCGGGCTGGTGGACGCTCGCCTTCGTGGCGGGATCGATCGCCGGGTACCTGACCTTCGGCTGGGTCTCGGACCGGATCGGCCGCCGGCCGGCGTTCGCGGCCTATTGCGCCGTGACGGCCGCGGGGCTGGGCCTGCTGCTCCTGGAGGCGATGGCATCAAGTCCGGCCCTGGGCCTCGCGTGCATGCTCGTCGCCGGCATCGGGACGGGCACCTGGTCGTGCTACGGCCCCTACTTCTCGGAGCTGTTCCCCACCCGCGTGCGGGGAGCGGCGATGTCCGTGATCATGAACGTCACCCGCGGCGTGCAGTTCGCGACGCCGTTCGTCATCGCCGCCGTGGCGGGCCGTTGGGGCCTGGCGGGCGGCATTGCGCTGGCCGCCGGTTTCGCCGTCCTGGCGGGTGCCTGGGTGTGGACCCTGCCCGAGACGGTGGGCGCGCGGATCGAGGTCTGAAGCCATGTCGGAGCCATCGCCGGTTACTTCCCCTGTGACCCACGTCGGCTTCCGGCGCGCGGTGTCGCGCTGGGAGATCGTCGCCTTTTCGCTCAACGACGTGATCGGCAGCGGCGTCTACCTGCTGCCGGCCGCGGCGGCCGCGATCCTCGGTCCGACCAGCGTGTGGGCGGTGATCCTGGCCGGCTTCGCGGTGACGCTGCTGGTGCTCTGCTTCGCGGAGGCGGGGAGCTACTTCGACCGTCCCGGCGGCGCCTATCTCTACACGCGGGAGGCGTTCGGCGACCTGGTGGGGTTCGAGGTGGGATGGATGACCTGGCTGGCGCGCGTGTCGTCGGTGGCGTCGCTCTCGGTGGGCTTCGCCCAGGCGCTCGGGTACCTGCTGCCGCAGACCGCGCAGGGCACCGGGCGGATGCTGGCGATCGTGCTGCCGCTGCTCCTCCTGACCGCGATCAACATCGTCGGCGTGAAGTCGGGGGTGCGCACGGCGGTGTTCCTGGCGGTGTCGAAGATCGTGCCGCTCGTGATCTTCATCGGCGTCGGGATCTTCTACGTGTCGCGCACGCTCGCCACGCTGCCGACGCCGCGCAGCGGCTCGCTGGGCGAGGCGGCGCTGCTCCTGCTCTTCGCCTACGCGGGGTTCGAGAACACGCCCGCGCCGGCCGGCGAGTTCAAGAACCCGCGGCGGGACGTGCCTTTCGCCCTGATCACCCAGATCGTGATCGTGACGCTGATCTACTCCGCGGTGCAGTGGGTGGCGCTCGGCACGCTGCCGAACCTGGCCGGATCCGAGACGCCGCTCGCCGACGCCGCCCGGATCTTCCTCGGGGAGTGGGGAGGGCTGCTGCTGACGGCGGGGGCGGTGCTCTCGATCCTGGGGACGAACAGCAACACGGTGCTGGCCGGGCCGCGCTACCTCTACGCCCTGGCCGCGGACGGCTTCGGCCCGCGGGCGCTGTCCTACATCCATCCCCGGTTCCGCACGCCGGTGGTGGCGATCCTGGCGCAGACGGCGATCGCGCTGCCGCTCGCGCTCTCGGGGTCGTTCACGCAGCTCGCCACGCTGTCGGTGGTGGCGCGGCTCGCCACCTATTTCGGCACGGCCGCGGCGGTGCTGGTGCTGCGGCGCAAGCACCCGGGTGCTCCGGGCGTGATCCGGATCCCGGGCGGGCCGATCATCCCGATCGCCGCGCTCGCCCTCTGCGTGGCCTTCGCGGCGAGCGCCGAGACGCGCAACCTGATCGCCGGAGGGATCGCGGTGGTGGTGGGGCTGGGGCTGTATGCGATCCGGCGGCAGCCGGAGAGCGCGGAACGGATGTAGGGGAGGGGTTTACCCCCTCCCGGGCGGGGGCAAGCCCCGCCCCTACATTAGCTCCGATAAGGCTTCTTGAGAAAGGTCTTCGCGCGGCTTCTCACGTCGCTGTCGCCGTCGTAGCTGCCCTTCATGGCGAGCACGTCGCGGTAGCAGCGCACCGCGGCCTGGCGGTTGCCCATGGCATCGAAAGCCATGCCCTTGCGCAGGAGCCCGAGGGCCTTGTACTCGTTGACAGGACGGGTCGCGGTGAGCTGCTCGAGCTGCCGGATGTAGGCGAGCGCCTCGCTGTGGTGGCTCTGCCACATCTCAACGCGGGCGAGCAGGTAGAGCGCCTGCTCGGCCATGGCGTCGGTGTAGCCGCTCTGCCCCTTGGCGTGGCGGGTCCGGATCTCCTGGAGGACCCGCGCCGCCTCGCGGAAGCGCCCGAGGCGCTCGTAGATCCGCCCCTCGTACACGTGGAAGATCGAATTGTCCGGATGGCGGGCGCGCAGCCAGAGGACGTAGCGCAGGCTCGCGTGGTAGTCCTTCTCGAAGACGTAGTGGATCTGGAGCAGCGCGTACGCCGCCTCGGTCGAGACGAACTGGCCCTGCTTCATGGCGCGCTCGAGCTCGGTGATCCCGCGGTCCTTGTTCCCCTTGGGGAAGAAGCGGGAGAAGGGGCGCAGGATCCTGTGCTGCTTCGGCACCACGTCCGCCAGGTAGTCGAACAGGCCGAGCCCGAAGTAGAGGTCGTTGTTGCCCGGATCGCGCTTGACGACCTCCTTGAGAGCGGCGAGCGCGTGCTGGCCGTCGCGCGCGGCCCGCAGCCAGTTCCGGCGGTCGGAGTGGAGGCGGCCGCGCAGGGCATAGGCGCCGGACTCGAAGAACAGGGCGTCGAGGTCCGCGGGGTTCTTGCGCAGGCGCCGCTCGGAAATCTCGATGACCCGCTCCATGCCGTCGAAGACGAGCTGGTCCTGGGACGGGTCGTCCGGCTCGAGCTGGATCGCCCACCAGGGGAGCATGGACTGGAGATAGGGGCCGACCGGATGGTCGGGGTAGCGCGCGGTCAGCCGCCCGAAGACCTCGTCCGCGGCGCCGAAGTCCATGTCGTACATGTACTTGAGGCCGAGCCGCGCCTCCTCCTGGAACACGGGGTCCTGGAGGATGGACGCCGCCGGCTGCGCGGCAGCGGGAGCGACGGCGGGAAGAGCCGCGAGCAGCAGTACGAGCACACGCAGGGCGCGCAGGCGGTTCATACCCGGAAAAACGTCCCCCGGCTGGGGGCTATTTCCTGCCTGCTTTTTTCATCCCGGAGCGAGCCGGGCATGCTCGCCGTCCCAGCGCCACTGCGCCTGCCGGCCGTGGAGATGGACGCCGCCCAGCCAGCGGTCGATGCCGTGCAGGCGCACCCGGTCCTCCCGTCCGGCGAGCACGTCCCTGCCGGTGGCGGTGAGGGAGATCCGCTGGTTGCGGGCGGAGCCGCCGGGCCCGCCTTCCAGGCGGATCAGGGGCATGGGTGGGGAGGCGAGCCCCTTGAGGCAATGGAAGAAGGAGCTGTCCCCCTGGTAGGGGCGCTTCTCCAGGGCCTGCACCGCGCGGAAGAGCGACTCGAAGGTCTCGAAGCCGGCGTCGAGGCCGAGCAGCGCCTGGCGCTCGGTGCGCGAGAGGCCGTCCCGGGTCCAGGGGAACTCCTCCAGGTGGCGCCGCAGGGCGTCGGCCAGGAAGGGGAGAGCCGAGGTGTCGCGCCGCAGGGCCACCTCGACGCCGATGGGCTCGGGCGAGCAGAAGGCGCGCCAGGCGTGGCGGGCGAGGAAGACCTGCTGGTCGGTGACCGGCTGGCGCCCGGGCAGGAGGGAGGCCATCTGCTCCGGCGTGAGCTGGCCGAGGAAATCATCGCTGCAGATCAGGCTGAGCCGGCCGCGGCCGATGAGGGTGAGATCGCGCGATCCGAACCAGTCGAGCAGGCGCAGGAGCTGGAGCTGGTCGAACAGGTCGTGCTCGAACCAGAGCACCACCTCGTCGTAGTTGCGGTAGCCCTCCAGCTTGTGGTCCCACCCCGTGAGGTCGGCGAGGCAGCGGTCGTAGTCGGCATAGCCGCACTCGGCGAGGTAGCGGGCGCGCACCTTGCGCCAGCGCTCGGGGAGCAGCCCCGCCGGAGCCGGTCCTTCGTGGAGCACGTCGGCCGAGAGGGTGACCTCGCCTTGGGTCCCCGCCTCCCGGAGGGCCTCGCGGATCAGGTCGGCGGCGATGTCGCCGTTGGTGACGTGCAGCACCCGGGCCGCCACCGGCTCGCGGCGGGTGGAAGCCGGACGCGCCGCCGCGAGGGCGGCCGGCACGGTCACCGAGAGCAGGAGGTCGGAGTACTTGAGCTCGGCCATGGGGTTGATCCCGCCTGGGCCGGGGGGCGGGTGAGGTCGATTGTACGGCATCACCCCTTTTCTTTTGCGATCGCTCCCACCTTCGCCTTCGTCGCCCGCAGGTAGTCCCCCGGGGCGAGCAGGATCTGCGTGCCGCGGGCTCCCGCGGAGATCGAGATCTCGTCGAAGAGCTCGATCGTCTCGTCGGCGAAGACCGGGTAGTCCTTCCTGCCGGCGAGGGCGGTCACGCCTCCCCGGACGTAGCCGGTGAGCGGCTGCACCTCCTTGAGGGGGACCGTGTCCACCTTGCGATCGCCGGAGAGGCGGGCGAGGGCCTTCAGATCGAGCTCGGCGTCGCCAGGGACCACGGCGAGGAGCACGCCGGTGCGGTCGCCGCGGGCGACGAGCGTCTTGAACACCTGCTCGGGAGGGAGGCCGATCCTGGCCGCGACGCTCTCGGCCGAGAGGTCTTCGGGATCCACCTCGTAGTCCTGGAGGCGGTAGGGGATGGCGAGGGAGTCGAGGAGGCGGGCGGCGTTCGTCTTCATACGAGGGCCGCCCTGTTTATACCGTCATTTGCCCTTGGCGGCGTCCTTTTTCTTCTGCGTCTCCAGGTTGATCTCCACCTTCACGTCGTCGCCCAGCACGACCCCGCCGTTGTCGAGGGCGGCGTTCCAGTTGATGCCGTAGTCCTTGCGGTTGAGGGTCAGCCCGGTGGAGAAGCCGGCCTTCTCGTTGCCCCAGGGGTCCTTGACCGCGCCGAGCCAGGTCACGGGCAGCGTGACCTCCTTGGCCACGCCGCGCATGGTCAGGGTGCCGGTGACGTCATAGGTGTCCTTGGCGGCCTTCTTGATGCTCTTGCTCTGGAAGGTGATCTCCGGGTACTTCTCGACGAAGAAGAACTCCTCGCTGCGCAGGTGCTTGTCGCGGTCCGCGTTGTTGGTGTCGATGCTGGCGGCCTTGATCCGGAAATCGACGCTGGACTTCTCCAGGTTGGCCGGGTCGAGGTTGATCGTCCCCTGGTAGTCGTTGAAGTTGCCCCGCACCTGGGTCACCAGATGGCGGACCTGGAACGAGACCTCGGAATGGCTCTTGTCGACGGTGTGCACGTCGGCGGCCAGCACGGGCAGGGCGGTCATCGCGGTCATCATCAACAGCGCGGCGGCGAAAGTGATTCTCTTCATGGGTTCATCTCCTTGGTTGAAAATCAAACGTGGCTGGCGCGGACGGCGTCCAGCAGGCGGACGAGCTGCGCCTTGTCCTCCTCGGACAGCGTCCCCAGCGCGCTCTCGTCGGCTTCGTTCATGGCATCGTCGATCCTGCCCAGGAGATCCAGCGCCTGCGGCGTGGCGTGGCAGAGGACCTGCCGGCGGTCCTCGGGGCAGCGCTGCCGGCGCACCAACCCCTTGGCCTCCAGGCGGTCGAGGAGCCGGGTGATCCCGGGCGCCTCCTCGATCATGCGCTCGGCGATGGCCAGGGTCGGAATGCCCTCCGTGCGGGCGCCGCGCAGGATGCGCAGCACATTGAACTGCTGCGGCGTGATCCCGTACGGCTCCAGGACCCGGGCGATGTAGCGGCGGACCACGTCCGCCGTGCGGAGCAGGGCCACGACTCCCTCCTGGCTCAGGGACCGGAACGGCCTCGTCTGCCGGATCTCGCGTTGGACCGCGCTCTCTCGTTCGCTCACGGCGGCTAATCTACGCATGAATGGTTGACATGTCAAGCGATCGAACAGGAAGAATGGATCGGGTACGGCTTTTGCTCCATTCTCAGGGGCAAATGCTGGTTTACGGCGATCTGACCCGAGAGGAGGACACGGAGGCCAAGGTGGAGCGCATCCGCGCGGGCCTTCTGGCGCTCGAGGGGATGGCTCCGGGCATCGAGCGCCACGCGGAGATCGTGGAGCTGCTGGTGGAAGCCGGGGAGCTGGAGCAGGGGCTGCTCGACCATCAGCTCGCGATGCTCGGGCGCGAGCGGCCGACGCCGGTGGCGCAGACGGCCGCGGACCTGACCCGCGGGATCGCGGAGGCGCTGCTCTGGTCGTTCCGCTTCGCCGGGCAGCTCCCGGTCTGGGAGGGGAAGCGGGCCACGCCGCCGCTGGTGGGGGTGGCGGGAGCGCAGCGCGCTCTGCGCAAGCTGCTCCTGGCGAGACTGCCAGGAGAGATCGCGGTGGTGGTGCCCGAGGGGTATGCCTTCTACGGCGTCTATCCCGAGACCTCCCTGCGCGCCGCGGAGCAGCTGCGGGAGGAATGGCCCGGGGTGTTGCGGGTGATCGGCATCCGCAGCATCGGCACGAGCCTGGCCGCGGTGGTGGCGGCGGCGGGCAAGGGCGAGACGTCGGCGAGCGTGCGCCCCGAGGGGCATCCGTTCGCCCGCACGCTGTCGATCGGGGTCCGCATGACGGGCAAGCTCCTGGTCGCGGCGGATGCCACGGGCACACGCCGGCCGGTCTTCGCAGTGGTGGACGAGGGGCCGGGCCTGTCGGGCAGCTCGTTCGGCGCCATGGCGGACTGGCTGGAGGAGCACGGCGTGTCGACGGAGCAGATCGTGTTCCTGCCGAGCCACCGCGGCCCCCTCGGCCCCCATGCAAGCGAGCGCCACCGGCAGCGCTGGGAGACGGCGCGCAAGTACGTGGTGGATTTCGAGGAGCTGTTCCTCGGCCCAG
>JBJMGZ010000696.1:0-9041 GCA_045807605.1 Thermoanaerobaculia bacterium
GCCGCTCGTGAGCGGCAGGAGGATGTCCCGCAGCACCACGTCGAACGAGAGGCCCGTGAGCTGGGCGGCCCGGTCGCCCGGCCCGATCCCGAAGGTTTCGCGCTGCCAGACGAGGAAGTGGCTGAGCCCCTTCTGGCGGCCGAGGACCGCCTTCGGCCTGCCGGTCGTCCCCGAGGTGAAGAAGACGTACGCCGGGTCGTCGGCCGCGGGCAGGGGGAATTCCACGGCCGGCGCTCCGTCCGGCACGATCGGGAGAGATTCCCGGAGCCACGCGTCCTCGGGACGCTCCTCTCCGAGGTAGACCAGGCAGACGGGCTTCGCCTCGTCGACCATCACGCGCAACCGCGCCTCCGGGATCCTGCGGTCCAGGATCAGGAGGGCACCGCCCGACAGGAAGACTCCCAGGAGGCTCGCGATCAGCTCGGGGCTCCGGGGTCCGCTCACCGCGACGACCTCCCCAGGCCCTCCGCCGGCGGCCAGGATGGCGCGGGCGATCTCCCGCGCCCGGGTCCCCAGCTCGGAGTAGGTCCAGGCCCCCTCGCTCCAGCGCAGAGCTTCCGCGCCCGGCAGCTCCCGCTCGCGGTCGAGGAACAGGTTCGCGACCGGCGGGAAGGACGGCTCCGCGAGCGCCGCGCCGGGATCCGGCAGCAGCGCCCGCGCCGCGGCGGTCAGCAGCGGGAACGCGTCCACCGGCTCCTCCCGCCGCTCCACGGCCTGCGCGAGCAACAGCTCGAGCTTGTCGAGCAGGTCCGCGATGCGGGCCTCGTCGAACAGGTCGGCGTTGTAGACCAGGTTGATCGACACGCTCGAGCGGACCTCGGAGAGATAGAAGGTCAGGTCCACCTTCGACGGGACTTCGGCCGGCGTCAGGACCTCCAGCGAGAGACCCGGCAGGGAGAGCTCGTAGCTGGGCAGGTTCAGCATGTTGAACAGGACCTGGAAGAGCCCGCTCCGGGACAGGTCGCGATCGCGGCGCAGACGGGCGAGGACCGCCTCGAAAGGCACGTCCTGGTTCGCGTAGGCCTCGAGCGTGACCTCGCGGACCCGCGACACCAGCTCCCGGAAGCCCGGACGGCCGGAGAGATCGGTGCGCAGCACGAGCGTGTTGAGGAAGCAGCCGATCAGGCCTTCGGTCTCGCGCCGCTGGCGGCCGGCGATCGGGGCTCCCACCGCCACGTCGTGCTCGCCGCTGTGCCGCGAGAGCAGCGCCTGCGTGGCCGCGAGGAGCGTCATGAAGAGCGTCGCGCCCTCCTCGCGGCCGAACCTCTTGAGCCGCGCGGTCAGGTCCGGGGACAGCACGAGCTGCCGCGCCCCGCCGCGGAAGGTCTGGACGGCCGGGCGCGGCCGGTCGGTCGGCAGCTCGGCGGGAGCGATCTCGCCGCCCAGGCGGCGCTCCCAGTAGGCGAGCTCGGCCTCACCCGTAGCGGCGACCTGCTCGCGCTGCCACACCGCGAAGTCGGCGTACTGGAGCGGCAGCTCCGGCAGCGGCGAGGGCCGCCCTGCGACCGCCGCCGCGTAGAGCGCCCCCACCTCGCCGACGAGCACGCCGATCGACCAGCCGTCCGAGATGATGTGATGGAGGTTCAGCAGGAACCGGTGCCGTTCCCCGCTCAGCCGCAGGAGGAGCGCCACGGCGAGCGGTCCCTTCTCCAGATCGAATCCCCTCCCCGCCTGCTCGCGCTCCAGCCGCTGCGCCTCGGAGAGGCCTTGCGCAGCCGGCAGCGCCGAGAGATCCACGAGCGGCAGGGGGAAGACGGAAGGCGGCGGCGCGATCTGCTGGCGGGGGGAGCCCTCGACCTCCGCGAAGGTGGTGCGCAGCGACCCTTGCCGGCGCGCGACCCCGGTCAGCGCCGCCGACAGGGCGCGGGGATCGAGAGCTCCGGAGAGCTCCACCGCGAGCGGCATGTTGTAGGTGTCCGAGCCGGGCTCGAGCTGCTCGAGGAGCCAGAGCCGCTCCTGGGCGAAGGAGAGCGGCAGACCCGGCAGGGACGCCGGCTCCGGCCTGTCGAGCAGGTTGCGCAGCAGGCAATCCGGATCGGCGACGGCGGCCTCGAGGATCCGGAGATAGCGGTCGCGCAGCCGCACGACCCGCTCGGGATCGAGCACGTCGCGGTTGTACTTGAAGCGTCCGGCGAGGCGGCCCGACTGGATGAAGGCCAGGCTCAGGTCCTGGCGGATCCTGCCGGTGTCGAAGGGCAGGCGGGTGACCTTGACGTCCGACAGGGTCTGCTGGGCGGGCGGCAGCTTGGCGAGTTGGAACATGATGCGGAACGTCGCGAGCCCGCCCCTGTCGCCCTCTTCGAGGAAGCTCAGGCCTTCCATCACCGGTTCGTAGAGGATGTCCGGATGCTCGTGCGCCGCGAGCGTCACTTCGCGCACCCGTTCCAGGAGATCGCGGAAGGTGCGGGCGCCGGAGAGCCGCGTGCGCAGGGGCAGCCCGGCGAAGAAGTTGCCGAGCAGGTTTTCCGTCTCGACCTGATTGCGATTGGCGAACAGGCAGGTGACGACGATGTCATTGCGCTCCGTCTCCAGATGGAGCAGCGCCTTGAAGGCCGCGAGCAGCGTCATGAACAGAGTCGCGCGCTGCTCCACGGCAAAGGCATCGAGCTTCCTCTCGAGCTCCTCCGGGACCGCGAACATCTCGATGCCGGCCTTGAAGGTCCGGTGGATCGGACGCCGGCCGCCGGTGAGATCGACGGGGAGCGCTCCGCGCAGATGCTCCCGCCAGAAGGTCACCTGCCCGGCCAGGGCCTTGCCCGAAAGGGTCTGCCGCTGCCAGCGCGCGAAGTCCTGGTACTGGGCGGGGAGCGGGCGCAGGGGAGAGGGGCGGCCCTCCCGGAAGGCGTTGTAGAGGACCGATAGCTCGGCGATCAGGACGGAGGTCGACCAGCCGTCGAAGGCGACGTGGTGGATGGTGAAGAGCACCACGTTCTCGCGCTCCGAGCACCGGAAGACTCTCGTCCGGAACAGCGGTCCGCGCTCGTAGTCGAACTGGGACCGCCCGTCGAGGGCGCTCCAGCTCTGGATCTCCGCCCGCTGCCGGCCCGGAGCGATCCCTTCCAGGTCCACGACGGGGAAGCGCACGGGCACCGTGGCATGGACGACCTGGATCGGCCCCCCGGCGCCGTCGCGGAAGCTCGTCCTCAGCACCTCGTGGCGGTCGACGATCTCCTGCATCGCCCGCTCCAGGCAGGCGAGGTCGAGACGGCCTTCGAAGGCCACCATGATCGGGATCGTGGAAGCGACGGTCCGGGCTTCGAGCTGCCGCCCCGTCCAGAAGCGCTCCTGCGCGAAGGAGAGGGGCGGCGGGGCGCTGCGGTCCTGGCGGAAGGAAGAGATCGTCGCAGGAGCTCCGTCGTGCCGGCGCAGGCGCTCGATCTCCGCGGCCATGCCGGCCACGGTCGGCGCTTCGAAAAGGGTCCGGAGAGGCAGCTCCACCTGGAAGAGCTGGCACAGGCGGGAGACCACCTGGACTCCGGTCAGCGAATGTCCGCCGAGCTGGAAGAAATTGTCGTCCGGGCCGACCTGCGGGACGCCGAGGACCTCGGCGCAGATCCCGGCGACGATCTCCTCGACGGGAGTGCGCGCGGCGCGCGGCGCGCCGCCGGCAGGGCTCTCCGGCTCGACCTTCGCCAGGGCCCGGCGGTCGACCTTGCCGTTCGGCGTCAGCGGCATGGCGTCGAGCAGGGCGAAGGCCGAAGGCACCATGTAGGCCGGGAGCCGCTGCCAGAGGTAGTCGTGCAGGTCCTCGGCGCGGGCCGAGCCGCCCGCGGCGGGCACAGCGGGCACGGCATAGGCGACCAGCCCGCGGCCGCCCGGCAGGTCCTCGCGCAGCAGCACCGCCGCCGCCTGCACGGCCGGATGGCTTGCCAGCAGCGCTTCGATCTCCCCGAGCTCGACCCGGAAGCCCCGCAGCTTGACCTGGAAGTCCGCGCGGCCGGCGAACGACACCTCGCCGTCCGGCAGATAGCGCCCCAGGTCGCCCGTGCGGTAGATCCGGTCCCCCGCCGCGCCGGTGAACGGATTGAGCTGGAACCGCTCGGCGGTCAGCTCCGCGTCGCCGACGTAGCCGCGGGCCAGGTGCGGGCTGCGCACGACGATCTCGCCGATCTCGCCGATGCCGGCAATGCCGGCGATGCCGGCAATACTGGCGCGCTGGACCACCAGGAGCTGCGCGTCCCGCAATCCACGTCCCAGGGGCAGCACCCCCCTGGCCCGCTCCGGGGCGGCCTCGGCCTCCTCCGGCGTCACCCGGTGGAACGACAGCGCACGCTGCGTCTCCGTCGAGCCGTAGAGGTTGATGCAGGTCACCCCGGGAGCCAGGGCGCGGAGCCGGGCCACGTCCTGGCGCGTCAGCGCCTCGCCGATCAGGGGCACCACCCGCAGGCCGGGGACCTCCACCGGGTCGCCGCCCGGCGGGCGCTCGGCGAGAAGCTGGCCGAGCGCGGGCGTCAGGTGCGCCACCGTCACGCCCTGACGGTTCATCCAGTCCGCCAGGCGTCCGGCGATCCCGAAATCAGCCGGGTTCGGGACGACGATCGCGGCGCCCAGGTAGAGCGGCGTGAAGATGTCCCGCTGGAGCGGGTCGTGGGACAGCCCCGAAAGCAGGGAGAAACGGTCGTCCGGACCGATCTCGAGCTCCTCGCAGTACGCCGGCAGGAAGTGCGAGAGCGAGCCGTGCAGCCCGAGGATGCCCCTGGGTCCGCCGGTCGAGCCCGAGGTGAAGCCGATGCAGGCCAGGTCCTGCGGACCGACGGTCACCCGCGGGGCGTTTCCGGAGAAGGCCGCGAGGCTCTCCAGGGAGGCGAAGCCGCCCGCGGGCAGCTCCAGGCAGGGGCAGCCCGCCTCGTCCAGCCAGGACCGGACCTCGCCGGGAACCGGGCCGGCGGCCTCCAGGGCGATCCAGGCGCGGGGAGCGGCCAGGCGCAGCATCCCGGCCAGCCGCGACGCGGGATAGGCGGGATCCAGGATCGCGAACGCCGCGCCGGCGGTGAGGACGCCCATGACCGCCTGCACGAGCGGCGCGCTGCGGTGGGCCAGGATCGCGACCGGATCGCCCGGGCGCACCCCATGGGCCGCGAGCCAGCCCGCCAGCCGCCGGCTCGCTTCCAGCAGGTCGCCATAGCTCCACACGACATCGCCGTCCCTCCCGCCGATCACCGCCGGACGCTCCGGAGCGCGTTCGGCCTGCGCCGCGAAGAGCTCGTGGACTCCTCCGAGCCAGCTCCCGTCCAGTGGCGCCGTCGGATCGGGCAGCCTCCCGCGTGCCTGATCGGTCACCAGCGAGAGCCGGTCCACCGGCTCGTCCGGCCGCTCCATGGCCTGCGCCAGGAGCATCTCCAGCTGGGCGAGCAGGTCCGCCATGCGCGGCTCGTCGAAGATGCCGGCGTTGTAGACCAGGTTGATCTCGATGGCCGCCTCGGACTGGGAGACGTAGAAGGTCATGTCGAACTTCGACGGCACCTCGGACGGCGTCAGCACCCGCAGGTCCAGCCCCGGCAGGGAGAGATCGGCCCGCGGCAGGTTCAGCATGTTGAACAGCACCTGGAAGAGCGGCGTGCGCGACAGGTCGCGGTCGAGGCGCAGCCGCGCGAGGACGGCCTCGAAGGGCACCTCCTGGTGCGAGTAGGCTTCGAGGGTCACCGTGCGCACCCGCGCCGCCAGCTCGCGGAAGCTCGGAGAGCCGGAGAGGTCGGTGCGCAGCACGAGGGTGTTGAGGAAGCAGCCGATCAGGTCTTCCGTCTCGCCCCACTGGCGGCCGGCGACCGGAGCGCCGACCGGCACGTCGTGCTCGCCGCTGTGCCGGGAGAGCAGCGCCTGGGTGGCCGCCAGGAGCGACATGAAGAGCGTCACGCCCCGGTCGCGCCCGAAGGCTCTGAGCCGCGAGGTCAGGTCCGGGGACAGCACGAGCTGCCGGCTGCGTCCGCTGAAGGTCTGCACGGCGGGCCGCGGCCGGTCGGCGGGGAGCTCGGCGAGGGCGACCTCTCCGCCCAGGCGGGATTCCCAGTAGGCGAGCTCGGCATCCCATTTCCCGGCGAGCTGCTCGCGCTGCCAGACCGCGAAGTCGGCATACTGGATCGGGAGCTCCGGCAACGGCAGGCGCCGCCCCTCCACCGAGGCCGCGTACAGGGTCCCCAGCTCGCGAACCAGCACGCCGATCGACCAGCCGTCCGAGACGATGTGATGGAGGGTCAGCAGGAAGCGGTGCCGGTCTCCGGCGAGACGCACGAGGAGCGCCGCGGCCAGGGGACCGTTCTCCAGGTCGAACTTTGTGCCGGCCTGCTCCCGCTCCAGGCGCTCCGCCTCGCGGAGGCCTTGTGCAGCGGGCAGGGCCGCGAGGTCGACGAGCGGCAGGGGGACCCGGGCGGACGGGGAGATCCGCTGCCGGGGGTGGCCGTCGACGACGGTGAAGGTCGTGCGCAGCGATTCGTGGCGGCGCACGACCTCGGCCAGCGCCGCCGCCAGGGCGCCCGCCCTCAGCGTGCCGGAGAGCTCCACCGCGACCGGCATGTTGTAGGTGTCCGAGCCGGGATCGAGCTGCTGGAGGAACCAGAGCCGCTCCTGGGCGAAGGAGAGCGGCAGGCCCCGCCCCGGCGCGGCGGCCAGCCGGAGCCCCGGCATGGACCGCGGCTGCTCTCCCGTCAGAACGGCCGTGTCCACGGCCCTGGCCAGGTCGATCAGCTTCGGCTTTTCGAACAGGGTGCGCAGCGACAGCTCCAGCCCGCGGGCTTCGCGCAGCCGGGAGATCATCTGCGTGGCCAGCAGGGAGTGCCCTCCGAGGTCGAAGAAGCTGTCCTCCCGGCCCACCCGGGTCACGCCGAGGAGCGCCGACCAGATCTCCGCGAGGATCTTCTCGGTGGGCGTCTGCGGCGCCGCGAAGCGGGAGACGGCGCTCCACGGGGGAACCGGCAGCGCCTGGAGGTCGAGCTCGCCGCCGGGAGCCCTCGGCAGCTCCCGCAGCGTCACGAAGGCGGCGGGGATCATGTACTCGGGGAGCGACTCGCGGAGGGCGTCGCGCAGCTCCTCGGGAGCGGGAGCGGGCTCCGCGGCCGGGACGACATAGGCGACCAGGCGCCTGTTCCGCGGCTCGTCCTCGCGCGCCAGCACCGCAGCCTCCCGCACCCCGGGGTGACGGGCCAGAGCCAGCTCGATCTCTCCCAGCTCGACGCGGTATCCCCGCACCTTGACCTGATGGTCCAGCCGCCCCAGGAGCTCCAGGCTGCCGTCGGGCCGGTGGCGCACCCGGTCTCCCGTCCGGTAGAGGCGAGACCCGGCCTCGCCACTCCAGGGGTCGGGCACGAAACGCTCGGCCGTGAACTCCGGCCGTTCGAGGCAGCCGCGAGCCACGGGGGCACCGCCCAGCCACAGCTCGCCCGCGACGCCGCGAGGCGCCAGGCA
Source organism: Thermoanaerobaculia bacterium (assembly GCA_045807605.1). Classification (GTDB taxonomy): domain Bacteria; phylum Acidobacteriota; class Thermoanaerobaculia; order Multivoradales; family UBA5704; genus DATMER01. The sequence goes on from JBJMGZ010000696.1 coordinate 7,399, forward strand.
GCCCCAGGCATCCACGGCATAGGCGCGGGCGTCGTGAGCCGGGCGTCCGGCCGGCCGAACGCCCGGGCTCTCCGGGGGCATCGGCGAGATCGCCATGCAGGCGGCGACGAGGCTCGCCTCCGCGACGAGCTCGTGGACCGGCGGCGCCTTCCGGGAGACCTCCGCCGTGTCGTTCCACTCGAAGAGGAGCGCCGAGCGCTCGGCGGGCGAGAGGACCGGCAGCTCGGTCACGGGAGCCTGCGGCGCGGCCATGGCCCCTTCGAGCAGGCGGGCGAGGCTCGCCGCGAGGCGCATCGCCGTCGTGCGGTCGAAGAGGTCGCAGTCGTACTCGATCGCCCCGTCGAGCCCCTGGGGAGCTTCCCCGAGGAAGAACGTCAGATCGAACTTCGCCGTGCCGGTGTGGATCGAATGGGACTCGACCTCCAGGCCCGGGAGCGACAGCCGTTCCGCGGCGGCGCTCTGCCAGGCGAGCATCACCTGGAAGAGCGGCGGACGGCTGCGGTCGCGCTCCGGCGCCAGCTCCTCGACCAGGCGCTCGAACGGCACCTCCTGGTGAGCGGAGGCGGAGAGCGTCGTCTCCCCCGCCCGGCCCAGGAGGTCGAGGAAGCTCGGCGCGCCCGAGAGGTCGACGCGCAGGGCCAGGCTGTTGACGAAGACGCCGATCAGGGGCTCGGTCTCGGTCCGCGTGCGCCCCGCGACCGGCGTTCCGATCACCAGGTCGTCCTCGCCCGTGTAGCGCTGCAGGAGCGCCGCGACCCCGGCGAGCAGCGTCACGAAGAGCGTCGCTCCATGCCAGCGGGAGAACCTGCCGAGCCCGGCGAGCGCCTCGCCTCCGAGGCCGAAGGCATGGACCTCTCCCCTCCCGGTGCGGACGGGCGGCCGCGGGTGGTCGGTCGGCAGCTCCAGTGCCGGCGGCATGCCCGCGAGCCGCCGGCGCCACCAGGAGACCTCGGTCTCCAGGAGCTCGCCCGACAGGTGCTGCCGCTGCCAGGCCGCGAACTCCGCGTACTGGATCGAGAGCTCCGGCAGCGGGCTCGGCCGCCTTTCGAGGAAGGCCGCGTACAGGAGCCCGACCTCCCGCACCAGCACGTCCATGGACCAGCCGTCGCTCACGACGTGATGCAGGGTCAGGAGGAGCGCGTGCCGCTCGGGCTCCGAGGCGAGCAGCGCGGCCCGCAGCAGCGGGCCGGTCGCGAGGTCGAACGGCCGCCGGGCCTCCGCGGCCTCCAGCCGGCCCGCCTCCCGCTCGCGCTCTGCCCGGGGGAGGCCCCGCAGATCGATCAGCGGCAGCGGGACGCGGGCGCGCGCCGCGACCACCTGGACCGGCGAGCCGGCGACCTCGGCGAACGTCGTCCGCAGCACCTCGTGCCGCCGCGCCACCTCGCGGAGCGCGGCGCTCAGCGCCCGGAGATCGAGGCGTCCCCGCAGCTCGACCTTCGCCGGCATGTTGTAGAGCGGGCTTCCGGGCTCGAGCCGATCCAGGAACCAGAGCCGCTGCTGCGCGAAGGACAGGGCCAGCGGCTCCTCCCCCGCGATCCGGGCGAGGGCCGGGATCCGGAACCTCTCCCCCGTGGGCGCCAGGCGCTCGAGCCGGCCGGCCAGGGCCTCGACCGTCGGCGCCTCGAAGACCGCGCGCAGCGGCA
>JBJMGZ010000697.1:0-13024 GCA_045807605.1 Thermoanaerobaculia bacterium
CACACGTTCAACTCGGCCGGCTCGTTCGGATATCACTGCGAGCCGCACCAGTTCATCGGGATGACCGGCACCGTGAGCGTCGCCGGCGGCGGGGGAGGCGAGCAGCCCGGCACGCTGAAGCTGGAGGGCACCGCGTTCAACGTGCCCGAGGGGAGCTCGATCAACCTGCAGGTGATGCGGGTCAACGGCGACGACGGCGCGGTCTCCGCTGCCTTCTCCGTGTCCGCCGGGACGGCCCAGGCTGCCGACTTCACCGCCGTGGAATCGACCCTCTCCTGGGCCGACGGCGACGACTCTGCCAAGACCATCACCGTCACCACCAAGGAGGACTCCGCGGTGGAGGGCAACGAGACGGTCCGGGTGACGTTGAGCAACCCCACCGGCGGCGCCGCCCTGGACAATGCGGCCCGGATCGCGACCGTCACGATCCAGGACGACGACTCGGGCGGCAGCGTGCCGACCGCGCCCACGAACCTCCAGGCCCATGGCCACTCGACGACCGAGGTCATGCTGACCTGGACCGACGCCAGCGGCGAGACCGGCTACCGCATCGAGCGCAAGACCCTGGGCGGCACGTTCCAGGAGGTGGCGACCGCGCCGGCCAATGCCACGAGCGCGACCGTGGGCGGCCTGACGGAGGCGACCTTCTACACGTTCCGCATCCGGGCAGAGAACGGGGCGGGCTTCTCGGGCTACTCGAACGAGGCCGAGGCGGTGACCTTTGCCACGCCCGCGCCCTGCGTCGAGTCGGCCACGACCCTGTGCCTCGACAACGGCCGCTTCCAGGTCGAGGTGGACTGGCGCGCCGGCGGTCCGTTCACGGCCGCGACCGCGATCCCGCTCGAATTCGCGCCCGAGTCCGGCCTCTTCTACTTCTCCAGCCCGGGCAACATCGAGATGCTGGTCAAGGTGCTCAACGCCTGCGTCCCGGCCCTGGGCAACAAGTACTGGGTGTTCTACGCCGCGACGACCAACCTCGAGTTCGTCATGACCGTGATCGACACCCAGACCGGGGCAGTCAAGGTCTATCACAACCCGGAAAACACCCCGGCCCTGCCGGTCCAGGATACGAATGCGTTCGCGACGTGCCCGTGAGCCCGACGGGCTCAGGCCGCCGGGCCGTCGCCGGTCCTGTCGCGGACCAGGAACCTCTTGCGCGCCCGGGCCGCGTCGAGCGTGCGCCAGAGGTATTCGCCGAGCACGCCGAGCGACAGGAGCTGCACGCCGGAGAAGAAGGTGAGCGCGACCATCAGCGAGGTCCAGCCGTGGATGGGCTGGTCGTGGATGAGCTTGTAGGCGATCAGGAACGCCGCGTACGCGAACGCCACCAGGGCCAGCACGGCCCCGGCCAGGGACATCCAGCGCAGCGGCGCGTAGGAGAACGCGACGACCGAGTCGACGAAGAACTTCAGCTTCTTGCCGAACGTCCAGCGCGACTCGCCCTCCGCGCGCGCGACGCGGTCGTAGGGGACCAGCGCGACCGGAAAGCCCGCCCAGAGGAGCAGGCCCGGAAGGGAGGTGTTCGTCTCGCCGCTCTCCACCAGGAAGTCGATCGCGGGCCGGCCGATGAGGAAGCAGTCGAAGCCCCCGGCCGGCATCTCGGCGAAGGCGAGCCGCTGCAGGGTGCGGTAGTAGAGGCCGGACGCGGCGCGGGACGTCAAGCCCTCCGGACGGCTGCGCCGCACCGCGAGCGCCGCGGTGGCGCCCCGGCGCCAGGCCGCGATCATTTCGGGCAGCAGCTCCGGCGGCTCCTGCAGGTCCGCGGACAGCACGGCCGCCGCCGCCCCCCTGGCCTCCGAAAGGCCGGCCACGATCGCCATCTGCGAGCCGAAGTTCCGCGTCAGCCGCACCCCGCGCGCGGCCGGCCAGGCGCGGGTGATCTCGACGATCCGGTCCCACGATCCATCGCGGGAGCCGTCGTCCACGAAGACGACCTCCAGATCGTAGTCCGCGGCGCCGGCGGCGTCGGCGGCGTCCGCGACGGAGCGCAGCCGCGCGGCCAGCCGCGGCAGGCTCTCCGCGTTGAAGTAGACCGGGACGACGACCGAGACGAGCTCGCGCGTCACGGCCGCGCCCCGAAGAAACCGCGCACGGCCGCGATCACGGTTTCGGCCTGCGCGTCGGAGAGGGCGGGGTGGAGCGGCAGCGACAGGACCGTGTCGCAGGCGGCCTCGGACACCGGGAAGCTACCCCGGCCCTGGCCGAGAAAGGCGTAGGCGGGCTGCAGGTGCAGCGGCGTCGGATAGTGGACCGCGGTCTCGACACCCTGCGCGGCCAGGTGCGCGCGCAGGGCGTCCCGTTGCTCCGTCCGGACCGGGTAGAGATGGCGGACCGGGACCGCGCCCTCGCGGGTGCTGAGGAGGCGCAACGGCAGGTCCGCGAACGCGGCGTCGTAACGCGCCGCGAGCTCCCGCCGCCTTTCGTTCTCCCGGGCGAGGAACGGCAATTTCACCGCCAGGATCGCGGCTTGGATCTCGTCCAGGCGCGAGTTCCAGCCCTCGCGCTCGGCGTGATCGCGGCGGCTCCAGCCGTACTGGCGGAGCTGGCGGAGGCGCTCTGCGATCCCGGCATCATCGGTGGCCACCGCGCCGCCGTCGCCGTAGGCGCCGAGATTCTTCGTGGGATAGAAGGAGAACGCGGCGGCGCGGCCGAAGCTGCCGGTCGAGCGTCCCCGGAAGGTCGCGCCGTGGCTCTGCGCGCAGTCCTCGATCAGCGTGAGCCCCTCGCGCTCCGCGAGCGCCTCGACATCGGCCACTCCGCCGTACAGGTGCACGGCGAGAACGAACCGGGTCTCCGCAACCCTCTCTCTGTCGGCGCTCGCGGGGTCGAGCGTGAGCGTATCGGGATCGACGTCGCAGAGGACGGGCTCGGCGCCGGCCAGGCGCACGGCCGCGATCACGGGGACGCAGGCGTTGGCTGGGAGGAGGACCTCATCGTCCGGCTCCGCTCCGGCGGCCAGAAGAGCGAGCGCGATGGCCTCGGTGCCGTTGGCGCAGGCGACCACGTGCGCCACGCCGAGGAAGTCCGCGAACGCCGCCTCGAAGGCTGCGACCTCCTCGCCCAGGATGAACCATCCGCGGGCGAGGACGCGCGCCACCGCGGCATCGATCAGCTCTTTCTTCCCCCGGTAGTCGGCGTCGAGGGCCGCAAATTGGACGCTCATACCGCCTCCCGCACCCGGCCGCCGGCGTCCTGGACGAACGCGTGCCCGCAGGCGCAGGCGGCGGAGCCGCCGTCGAAGAGCAGGGTCCGGCCGCAGCGGCAGACGTGGCCCTGCACCCGCGCCGGGCTGCCGTAGACCAGGGCGAAGTCGGGGACCTCGCGCGTCACGAGGGCGCCGGCCCCGACCATCGCGAAGCGGCCCACGGTGACCCCGGGCAGCAGGATCGCGCCGGCGCCGAGGCTCGCTCCCGTGCGCACGACCGTGCGCGGATGGGCCGCGAGCCACTGTCCGCTGCGCGGCCGCGGATCGTTCGTGAACATCACGCCGGGGCCGACGAAGACGCCGTCCTCGATCGCCAGCCCGTCGTAGAGCGACACTCCGCACTTGACCGTGACCCGGTCGCCGAGCGTGACGTCGTTCTCGATGAAGCAGCGGTCGCAGATGTTGCAGTCGCGGCCGATCCGCGCGCCCGCCAGGATGTTGACGAAGGCCCAGATGCGCGTGCCGTCGCCGATCTCCTGCGCGGCGACGAGGGCGGTGGGGTGGATGGAGATCATGGACCGCGGCTAGCTTAGCAGCTCAGAAGTAGTCCTCGCGCCGCTCGCGATAGAACTCGGCCGTGCGGGCGAGGCCCTCGCGCAGGCCGATCTTCGGCTCCCAGCCCACGAGGCGCCGGATCTTGGCGATGTCCGAGACGAAGTCGCCGGGCTCCTGGGCGCGGCGCTCGGGCGTGAACTCGGTGAGCTCGATCCGCGCTCCCGGCACGATCTCGCACAGGATCTCGGCGACCTCCAGGAACGTCGAGGGACGGTCATGACCGACGTTCAGGATCTCGCCGACGGCCTGCGGCTCCCCGGCCGCGCGCAGCAGCGCCTCCACGCAGTCCTCGACGTAGAGGAAATCGCGCAGGATCTGCCCCGAGCCGAAGATCGGGATGGGGCGCCCCTCCAGCGCGAGCCGCAGGAACCAGTTGACGACGCCGAACTGCGAGTGCCTCATCTGGCTGCGCGGACCGTAGATGTTCGTCAGCCGCAGCGGCACCGTGCGGATGCCGTGGATGCGCGTGTAGGTGCGGCAGATCATTTCGGCCGAGAGCTGGGAGATCTCGTAGATCCCGCGCGGATCGGACGGCGTCTCCTCCGACACGGGCAGCTTGACGGCCGGGCCGTACTGGCCGCGCGTGCCCGAGCGCACCACGACCGCCTCCGGGTTGACCTTGCGGCAGGCCTCCAGGACGACCGCCGTGCCCTTGATGTTGATGTCGATGTCCGGGTAGGGGTTCGACAGCGACATGACGTGGGAGACCTGGGCCGCCAGGTGAAAGACGACGTCCTTGCCGGCCACGAGCCGCTCCATGGCCGCGGCGTCGCGCACGTCCGAGCCGTCGACCTCGACCTCCGACCGGATCTCCCGGATGTTGGCCGGATTGCCGCCGTAGCCCTCGATCATCGCGTCGCAGAGGGTGACGCGGGCGCCCTCGGCCACGAGCCGGATCGCGAGATTGGAGCCGATGAACCCGAGCCCTCCGGTGACGAGGACGCGTTTGCCCGCGAAGCTCATGGCGATACCGGTCGCGGGCGGCGGAGCAGGAGGAAGACCGACGCCGCGAGCGTGAGCAGGCTGATTGCGGCGCCGAGCAGGAAGCTGTCGGGGAGGTAGCGCAGGGTGAGGCGGTGCGCTCCCTCCGGCACCCGGAATCCGAGGAAGGCGTGGTTGTAGGAGAGCGGCTCGACCGCGGCGCCGTCGAGCTCCGCCTTCCAGCCCGGCCAGGCGGGGATCGAGGTGCCGACGATCGTCTCCTCCCGGGCCTCGACGTCGATCGTCATGGCCTGCGCCTGGTAGGACGCGATCTCGACCCGGGCGCTGCCGTTGGGAAGCCAGGCTGTTCCGGCTCCGGCGACCACCCCCTGCCGGCCGAAATCCGGGATGGACCGGAGCAGCTCGATCCGCTCCCCCGCGCCGGCTTCGAAGCGGACGGCGGCCGGCGCGAACGCCCGCGGGAGGGAGCGCGTGTTGCTGAGCAGGTCGGCGTTCTTGTCGCGCGACCGGAGCGTCCACCCCGGCGGCGGCGGATAGCCGAGCGGCACGATGGCATAGCCCACGTTGAGGAAGGAGAGGAAGGGCCTGTCGAGGTCGTCCACGCGGTTGAACCAGGAGCCCGGCGTGGCCCACAGCGGGAACGTCTCGACGAAGGTGCGCAGCGTCATGGACTCGTAGCCGCGCACGTCCTCGAGCTCGTACAGGGCCGAGACGTTCGGCACGAACATCTCGCCCAGGGCCACCATGCGGACGGGAGTCCCGAGGGGGATCGCCTCCAGGAACTCCAGCCGGGGCGACAGCGCGCGCGCCGAGCAGACCGGGTAGACCTCCCGGGCCTCGAGGAACCGCGGCACGGCGAGGAGAACGAGGAGCGCCACGGCGAGCGCGCGGGCGGAGGCGCGGCGCCAACCGGCGAGGACGATTCCCAGGGCCAGCGGCACGAGCGCCAGCAGGAGCCGCTCGCGCAGGAAGGCCGGGGGCATGTCGAGCCGCCGCATCGCCGGCTCGAAGGCGAAGAACACCGCGGCGATCCCCGCCAGGGCGAGAGCGGTACCGGCGAGGAATGTGCCGCGGCCCTCGCCGGCCAGGAGGCGGTCGGCGCCGAGCGCCGCGAGCGCGCAGGTCGCGAAGACCGCCAGCCACACGAAGTAGTCCAGGACGGCGATGTCGAACAGCGGCAGCGCGGCGAGCGCATCCGTGACGAGCACCAGGCGCGCCCACAGCGCGAGCCCGAACAGCCCCACGGCCAGGAGCGCCCAGCGCATCCGCTCGCGGCCGCAGAGCCCGCACACGGCGAGCGGCAGGAGGATCGCCCCCGCGTACGCCCCAGGCACGCCGAAGCCCTTGTCGACCTGGCCGTGCCCCGACTCGCCGTGCGCATAGGGCACGAGCGCGGTGGCGGCCCGGCTCGCGCTCTCCCGCGGCGCCACCGACTTCGGCTTGTCCGCGTCGAGCGCCCGCAGCGCCTGCTCCCAGGTGTGGGGCAGCACCTCGGCCATGGGCACCAACTGGATCGCCGTGAGGCCGAGCGCGATGGCGCCTGCCGCGAGCGCCAGCCGGAGCGGGCGCGCCCGCCGCTTCGCCCCGGCAAAGCCGAGGAGGAACAAAAAGTAGATACCCGCGCCGGTCACGGCGAAGAACAGGCTCTCCGGATGGCCGGCGACGGTGATGAGGACCAGCGCGACGGCCGTGAGCGCTGCGGCCCGGCGGTCGGCGTCCCGCACCAGCCGGGTCAGCCCCAGGACCAGGAGCGGGAACGGCGCGACCTCGTTGCCGACCGTGTAGCCCAGATAGAAGACCAGGAAGTCCGAGAAGGCCCACCCGAGCGCGCCGAGGAGAGCGGCCGCCTCGCGGCAGCCGAAGTCGCGGAACAACAGGTACGCGCAGAGCGCCGCGAGGAGCAGCCGGGCGCTCATCTGGAAGGTCCACGCCTGGGCGAGCGGCAGCAGGAAGCCGGCCCAGGTGAACGGATGGAGGGCGCCGGACTGCTGCACCGCGAGGAGCGGCTCGCCGGCCAGGACGAAGCGGTTCCACAGCGGAGCGCGGCCGCTCTTGACGTGCTCGCGCACCGCCTTCTGCCAGGGGATCATCGAGAAGGCGACGTCGGAGAGCAGCGGCGTCTGAACCCAGACCAGGCCGGCCTCCGGGCGGTGCGCGGTGAGCGGCTCGAAAAGGAAGTTGACGTCGAGGGGCGCGTACACGGCGCCGCGCAGGGTCGCCGGCCCGGTGAGCAGCAGCGGCGCGAGCGCGAGGAGCAGAGCCGTCCCGCGCCGGAGCGCAAGGACCCAGCGGTGCGCCGCGTAGAGGACGGCGGCGGCCGTCCCGCCGTAGACGGCCAGGGAGAGCAGCACGAGCAGAGGCATGTTCGGCTGCGGCACGGCGCTCGCGCGCGCCAGGAAGGCAAGCGCGATGAAGTACACCAGCCCGAGGGCGATCCATCCGCCCCGGCTCAGGGAAAGCTTCACATGTGCCATTCGTTCACGGGCTCTACGAGCCCGCGAAATATACTGAACAGGCTTTGAGCAGACAAGTTAGTGGCTGTCACGAAATAAGTGACTCAGGGCGAATGACAATGTAGGGGCGGGGCTTGCCCCCGCCCGGGAGGGGGTAAACCCCTCCCCTACAGAACTGCAAGGCAGCAGATGAAGCACTTGCTTCGTGACGAGCCCTTACGGCGTCGAGAGCGCCTCCCGGGCCTGCGCGAGCACCGCGGAATCTGCTGCCGTCGAGGTCAGCTCCTCCAGGGTGCGCCGCCAGTCCGGGTCGTTGCAGTCGCGCTGCGCGAGGCCGGTGCCCAGCGTCAGCCATTCCCGGCCGGCCGCGGCGGCCGGGGCCGCGGCGAGCCCCTGGGCGAACGCCTCGACCGCCTCCCGGCAGCGGCCGCGGGCGCGCAGCACGCGTCCCAGGGTGTCGAGGGCGAGGTAGGGATCGGGTCCGCCGGAGGCCACGGCACGCCGCGCCAGCTCCTCGGCCTCGGCGAGCCGCCCGGGCTGCCCGAGGAGGAGCCACGCCAGGTTGTTGAGCGCGTCGGCGTTCGCCGGGTCGAGCTCGAGGGCGCGCCGGTAGGCCGCCTCGGCCAGGGCGGCCTCGCCCCGCCCCGCCTCGGCGTTTCCCAGGTTGGTCCACAGGAGAGGCGAGCGGGGATCGCCTTCGAGCAGGTTTCGATAGAGGGGTACGGCCTCGGCGGCGCGGCCGGCGTCTTCGAGCGCCACCGAGTAGCGGAGGGCGTTGCGGGCAGCCGTCTGCGCGCCGGACCCGCCGGGAGCGATGAGCAGGGCCGTGCGCCGCGTCGGCTGCCAGGCGCGGTCGAGGCGCTCGAACGTGGTCCAGCGCAGCTCGCCGTCGCCGAGCTGCACCCGGACCAGCCCTTGCGACGGCTCGATGCCGTCGGCCACGATGTAGTGGAAGAGATCGCGCCGCTGCCCCGGAGCGTTGAGCACCTGGAGCATCAGGATGACCGGCCGGCCCTGCAGGAGCTCGCGTTCGACGAGCTCCGGGGTCCCCTCCACCAGGCGGGCGTCATAGCCGCGGCGGCGCGCCTCCAGCACGAGGTCGAGCGTGAGCACGCCCTCGTTGCGCCCCTTGGGCAGCACCGCGTCGAGCTCCTCGAGGGTGACCGGCTGGCCGTAGTAGCTGAGGACGGCCGACAGGCTGCCGGCGCCGCAGCTCTGGATGCCGAAGCTCCGCACCGGCACGCCCGTGAGCACATGGGCCTGAGGACCCGGATCCGGGCCCGGGAGCTTCAGGGTGTAGGCCGCGCAGCCTCCTGATAGAAGCGCTGCGGCGAGCGCCGCGAATGGACGCAGGCCCCGCATCGTCCAGGCCTGCGGCTACAGGGCTGTGAGGATCACGACGATGATCAGGACGGCGATGAGGATCCAGATGTAGTTGGGTACCCCTCCCTGCCCTGCCGCCTGCAGCTGCTGCGTCTGCGAAGCCAGGGCGTTGAGCTCGTCGGAGCCGAGCTGGGCAAGCCGTGAGTTCACCTCGTCGCGGGTGAAGCCCTGCGCGGCGAGGGCGTCCGTGACCTCCTCGTGATCCAGGATGGAGTTGAGGGCGGCCAGATCCGCCTCCCGCTCCGAGAGAGCCTGACCGGCATCCGTCTTCGAAGGCACCGGGAGCGCCCGTGCGGGCGGCGCGAACGCCGCAACCAGAGCGAGGAATCCGAGCGCGACGATCACGAGGCGACGCAGTGACGTATGCATGACTTCCTCCTGGGAAAAGCGGCGACCCTGCGCCGCACTGCCGCCGGGCCACCGCGTTGCTCATGGCTGGATTTGCAATCCCTGTGCCGCGGCCGGTGCGGCTTCCCTGGCCCACCGGCACATCTTTCGCTAGAGGTTGCGGGCATGGAGACGCTGCGCGTCCTCTCGTACAACATCCACGGCCGCGCCCATCGGCTCAGCCGGCGCTACCTGCACTGGATCGCCGAGGTCATCGAGTCCGAGCAGCCCGACGTCGTGGGGCTCCAGGAGGTCCACCGCGGGGGCTGGACCGCGCGCCGGGAAGACCAGGCGAAGAGCCTCGCGAAGCTGACCGGCATGGAGTACCGCTTCGGCCGCAGCTTCGGCCGGCCCGGCGACGAGATCGGCAACGCCGTGCTCACCCGCGGCGAGATCCGCTCCGCGGAAGTCATCCCCCTTCCGGCTCCCGGGGTGGAGCCCCGCACCGTCCTGCACTCGCGGATCGGGTTTCATGGCTTGGATGGAAATGACTCGGAGATCGACTTCTACGTCACCCATCTCGCGCACGGCTTCCGCTCCAGCGGTCCGGCACGGAGCCTGCAAGCTCACAGCCTCCTAGAGAGGCTCCGGCAGTCTCGCGGACCCTTCGTGCTGGTGGGGGACTTCAACGCGCCCCCGCATGCGCCCGAGCTCAAGACGCTCATGGCAGCCGAGATCTTCCGGCTGTGCGGCAAGGACATGGCCTGCACCCACCGCATCCTGCGCCAGCGGATCGACTGGGTGGTGGCCGACCCGGGCTGGACCACCGCGGAGTCGCGCGTCGTCCAGGCCGGGCCTTCGGACCACTGGCCCGTCCTCGTCGAGCTGCACCGGACCGCCCCAGGCGAAAGAAGATAGCCGCGGAGGAAGCCAATGCAAAAACGCGGATGGTGGCACGAGAAGGTCGAGCTCTCCCGTGGCGGCGCGATCCTCTACGTCCTGATCATCGCCGCGCTGCTCCTGATCATCTGGTCCACCCGCAGGGAGCGGGAGTCGCATGTCAAAGTGCCGCCCATCGACCGCTTCGAGGAGGCGCTGCCTTCGATCGCCAACCTCACCGGCTCGCCCATCCAGGCCGGCAACCGGGTCGAGATCCTGCAGAACGGCGACGGCTTCTTCCCGCGGCTCTTCGAGGACATCGCCGCCGCGCGGCAGAGCATTCACCTGGAGACCTACGTCTGGTGGAAGGGCGAGATCTGCGAGCGGGTGGCCGATGCGCTGGCCGGGAAGGCCCGGCAGGGGGTCGAGGTCCGCCTGACCCTGGACGCGCTCGGCTCGAACAAGGGGGACGAGAAGCTGATCGAGACCATGAAGAAAGCCGGCGTGCACATCACCTTCTTCCACCCCTTCCACATCGAGGACCTGGGCCTGTTCAACAACCGCACCCACCGCAAGATCGCGATTTTCGACGGCCGCATCGGCTACGTCTTCGGCCACGGCTTCGCCGAGGAGTGGACCGGCAAGGGCAACGACGAGAAGCACTGGCGCGACACGGGCGTGCGCATCGAGGGGCCGGTGGTCAACGCCATCCAGGCGACCTTCGCCGAGAACTGGGTGGAGCAGACCGCGGAGGTCCTGCTGGGCGAGAAGTACTTCCCGCACCTGGCCTCCGCCGGCAACGTCCGCGCCCACGTCACGGCCAGCTCGCCGCAGGGGGGTGTCTCGCGCCTGGAGCTGCTCTTCAAGCTCGCGATCAACAGCGCCCAGAAGGAGCTGCTGATCCAGAACCCCTACTTCATCCCCGACGGCGAGATGTCCGGGCTCCTGCAGAAGGCGTCGGAGCGCGGGGTGAAGGTCCGGATCATGCTGCCCGGCGCGGTCACCGACAGCTCCGTGGTGCTCCACGCCGGCCACCGGCGCTACGAGGACCTGCTCGCCAAGGGCATCGAGATCTACGAGTTTCAGCCCACCCTCAACCATCAGAAGGTGATGATCGTGGACGGCCTCTGGTCGCACGTCGGCTCGACCAACCTCGACGACCGGTCGCTCGACATCAACGACGAGGCGAGCATAGGCCTGATCGACACCGGCGTGGCCGGCGATCTCCGCGAGGCGTTCGAGCGCGACCTGAAGGTCTCCCGGCAGGTGACCCTGGCAGAGTGGCGGCAGCGCTCCGCCTGGCACCGGCTCATCGATCGCGCGTCGTACCTGATCAACGAGCAGCTCTAGCCATGAAGCCGGGAGAACAAAGCTCCCTCTCCCCCGGCATGGGGGAGAGGGGGGAAGGAATCAAATCATGATCGAGATCCCTATCTGGGTGCTGGTCGCTATGGGGCTCGCCATCGCCGTGCTGGGCCTGATGCTGTGGACGAACCTGCGCGAGCGCGACTTCAAGATCAGGGTCCCGGACATCGACAATTTCGAGGAGGCGCTGCCATCCATCGCCGGCATGACGCGCGCGATCGTCCTCGAAGGCAACCACGCCGAGCTCTTCTTCAACGGCGACGGCTTCTTTCCCCGGCTGCTGCAGGCCATCGCGGAGGCGCAGGAGACCATACACTTCGAGACCTACGTCTGGTGGAAGGGGGACATCTGCCGCCAGGTGGCCGAGGCGTTCGCGGCCCGCGCGCGCGAGGGGATCGAGGTACGGCTCATGCTCGACGCGGCCGGCTCCTTCAAGATGGACAAGGAGCTGCTGGAGAAGATGAAGAAAGCGGGCGTCAAGGTGGCGCGCTACCATCCGATCCGCATCCTGGACCTGGGACAGCTCAACAAGCGCACCCACCGCAAGCTCGCCATCTTCGACGGCAGGACGGCGTTCATCTTCGGGCACGGCGTCGCGCAGCAGTGGACGGGCGACGGGCAGGACAAGGAGCACTGGCGCGACACCGGCGTGCGCCTGCGCGGGCCGATCGTCAACGCCGTGCAGTCGGTCTTTGCCCAGCACTGGGTGGAAGAGACGCAGGAGGTCCTGGTGGGAGAGAGATACTTCCCCCACATCGAGGCGGAGGGGGAGATGCGGATGCACATGCTGGCCGGCGCCCCGCTCGGCGGCATCTCGGACCTGGAGCTGATGTTCAAGCTGGCCTTCGCCTCCGCCCAGAAGGAGCTGCTGATCCAGAACCCCTACTTCATCCCGGACGAGGAGTCCTGCAAGCTGCTGGAGAAGGCGGTCAAGCGCGGCGTGGACGTCCGGGTCATGCTCCCCGGCACGGTCACCGACAGCTCCATCGTGCAGCACGCCAGCCACCACCACTTCGAAGACCTGCTCAAGCGCGGCATCCGCATCTACGAGCACCAGGAGACCCTGATCCACCAGAAGATCATGATCATCGACGGCATGTGGTCCCACGTGGGATCGACGAACCTGGACGACCGCTCCCTCGACATCAACGAGGAGGCCGGCGTCGGCATCGTCGACAAGGATATTGCGGCGCAGCTCAAGGAGGCCTTCGAATTCGACCTCAAGAGCTGCGTCGAGCTCAAGTGCGAGACCTGGTGCGACCGTCCCGTCTGGCACCGGATGCTCGACGGCGCCTGCTACCTGCTGAGCGGCCAGCTGTAGGGGCGCCCCTGCGGAGGGCCGTGGTAGCGTATGCCCCCGTTGGAGGGTGGGGCATGCAGTCAGACAGCTCGGAGGGCGCGCCGATGGTCCGCACCGCCCTCCTCACGATATTCCTGATCGCTCTCGGAGTCGGGCTCGCGCTGCCGCAGACCGCGGCCCGGCTGGGCGACGTCGAGACCTACCGCCGCGCCGTGCCCGAGCGCGCACCGGCCGGGGCTCCGGACCAGGAGCCGGAGCCGTGATCGCGCGCCAGGGCCTGGAGCCGGTGCACGGCGACCGCGGGATCGACCTCTGCGTCCTCGGCCTGGTGGTGATGGTCACCTGGACGGTGATCGTCAAGTTCCTGGCGCCCGTGCTCTTCTACGCGGCCGAGAGGCAGGCCGGCCGCCCGATCGCGGGACCGCCCGTCCTCTGGGACTTCTGGTGGCTGGCCCACCTCGGGCTCGCCTGGCTCCTCTGGAACCGCCTGCCGCTCGCGCTGCCCGCCGGCCGGGGCCTCGCCGCGGCCGAGGTCCTGATCGCCCTCGGCAGGCTCGCGTTCTACCTGCGCGAGCCGGACCTGTCCTTTTGGGGGCTGCTCTGGCTCACCAACGA
>JBJMGZ010000698.1:0-11492 GCA_045807605.1 Thermoanaerobaculia bacterium
AGGAGCACGTCCGGAGGGAGGACCAGGGGATCGGTGATCGCCATCGCGGTCAGCTCCTCTTCCAGAGCAGGGCGCCCGGGGTCCAGGTGTCGGTGTCCACGCCTTCGAGCCGCACGCGCTCCAGGGCGAATTGCCATGGCTCGGATGCGGATGGCTCTGACGTTTGCGCGGAGCGGGCGGAGACCAGGGCGCGCGCCAGTCGGTGGGTCAGCCAGAGGCGCCAGCTCTCGCCGCCGCCGAAGGCGGACTCCTCCCGCGGCGGATCGACCCCCCAGGAGAGCAGGCCCTGGCCGCCGATCTCGGAGGTGAACGGCACCCCTTGCGCGGGGATGCCGGACAGGCGCGCCTCCAGGGCCTCGGCCGCGGCTGCCAGGCGCTCGAAGCTCGGAAAGTAGGACACGATCTTGTCGGCGCGGAGGATGCCCAGGGCGTCGGCCCCCACCTTGAACTGCGCCGCCTTCGCCGCGGCCAGCGCCTCCAGGATGTCGCCGAAGCTCCCGGGGAGCGCGTCCGGCATCGGGCTGATGTAGAGCTTCCAGGTCGCACCGCTGCCCGAGAGGTCGCCGTCCTGGCGCGAGCGCCAGCTCAGCCACCATTCGGCCGAGCCGCCGCCGGTCCTTTCCCAGCTCCGGTCGAGGAGAGAGCGCCGCGGCCCTCCGGAGCCGATCCCGAGCCAGGCGAGCACGTTCTCCCCCTTGGGGAGGAGCCGCTTCCAGGCCGGCGTCAGGGGGCGGCGGTTGTAGCCGTAGAGCCGGAAGGAGAGGGAGAGCGGATCGTCCTCGGCGAGATCCTGGGCATAGCGCAGGGCTGCGAGGGAGATCTCGGCCAGCCGGCCGCCCGCGCCGTTGCCGGAGCGGCGCTCCCCGAACAGCGCGAGCGCCGGCGCTCCGGAGAGGAACCGCCCCTCCTCCTCGATCTCCAGGATGGCGTCGGCCACGAGGCGGGCCACGACGCGGAGGGCGCCGTCGCCGAGCATCGTCTGCATGTAGGACGGCAGCGGCCCGGGCTCGCGCAGGGTGAGGAAGAGGAGCGCGGTCTCGCGGTCCACCGACTTGATGCCGAGCGCCAGCGCTGCGGTCTCGCCGGGGCGAGGCCGCAGGATGCCGTAGAAGTCGGGGTCCTTGCGCAGCTCGGCGAGCGTCTCCCGCTCCCGGGGGTCGAGGCGGTCGAACAGCACCAGCTCGAAGGCGGGGTTGGCGCGGAAGACGCGCCGGTGAAGCTCCATCGATCAGCCGTTGACCGAACGCCTGAGCTGCTCCTGCAAGAGGGTCAGCCCCCCCAACGTCGGCAAGCCGATGCCGGTCGGCTGCGTCAACGACGGGTTCGGGCACTGGGGCTTCGAAGGAGCGGGACACTTCGAGGGAGCGGGACAGCCGTTGCTGGCCAGCACGTCGACGAGGAGATCCGAATACCTGAAGGCCACATTCACCTCCTTGCGATGGGATTCGCTGTCAGAGTTCGCCTCGACTATATCCGGTTCAATCCAGATCGATCAACCAGACGTCGCCCTCGTCGCTGCGCCGGACGAGGTAGAGGCGGCGGGCGTCGCGGCTGGCGTTCGCAAACAGGTAGGCGGAGCCGGGAGGCGCCGTCAGGAGCTCGCGATCCTGCCGGGTGCGCAGGTCGAAGGCACGGACGGCGCCGCTCGCCGGGTAGAGCAGCACAGGGAAGCCGGGAAGCCACATCGGGCTCTCTCCGCGGTCGGTCAGACGCTCGAACCGGCGGGTCTCGGGCGAGTAGAGGACGATCCCCGGGAGAGAGTCGCCGCCCTTGCGCGTCAGGACCCCGGCCAGGCCGTGCGGCGACCAGGAGGTCGCCCCGAAATTCCCATCGAGCCGGTCGGAGCCGGGGAGGGGCTGGAGCACCCTCTCGGCCAGGGGCCGGGACAGGTCGACGAGCTTCGTGCCCTCGCGGCTGCACGCCACTTGCCGGCCGTCGGGCGACCAGATGAAATAGCCCGGCTGCCCGCCGGAGGTCTGCGTGATCTGCTCGGTCCGGCTGCCGTCGGGCGCAATGGTCCAGGCGTCGTAGCGCCCGCTGCGGCTGGAGTAGAAGAGGATGAGCCGGCCGTCCGGCGACCAGCGCGGGATGCGGTCGCGGTGCTCGTCGCGGGTGAGCTGCCGCAGGCCGGAGCCGTCCGGATGGACGAGGAAGAGGTCTTCCCGGGGCGACAGGGTGTCGAAGACGAGCCACTGGCCGTCGGGCGACGGATCGACGGTGCGGACGGCCTTGACGCCCAGCAGGATCGGGACCGCCGCCCCCCCGGGCGCGAGCCGCTCGGCGTCGAAGGCCACGGTTTCCAGGGTGTCCCGGCGCTCGTCCGTGGCATAGGAGACCCGCTTGCCGTCGCGGGACATGCTCAGGAACCGGATCGACTGCGACGAGGAGGTCACGGGCTCCGGATCTCCGTCGACCCGGCCGGAGTCCTGGTCGATCCGGATCCGCCAGACGTTCTGGCTGCCGTTGCGGTCGCTGATGAAGTAGAGCCGCGCGCCGTCGGGAGACCAGATCGGGTTCCAGTTCAGGAACCTGTCCGACCGGACCTGGAGCGGCGTGCCGCCCTCCGCCGGCACGGTCCAGAAGCTCCGCTCCGCTTTTTCCGTCAACCCCCAATAGACGATGCGGCGGCCGTTCGGAGACCAGCTCGGCTGGACCGCGTCCCCGCGCACGAGCAGGCGCCGCTCTCCGGTGTCGAGGCTGATCCGCCAAAGCTGGCTCGTCGAGGTCCGGATGCCCGGCTCCACGACCCCCTCCGTGGCCACCGCAAGCTGCTTGCTGTCCGGAGACCAGGCGGGGTTGTAGCCGAAGTCGGCGACGCGGCGCACGGATTCGCCCGTCGCGCCCATGACGAAGATGCCGCCGCCCTCGCGCTCCGAGCGGAAGGCGATCTGCTGCCCGTCCGGCGAGAACGCCGGCTGGGTGTCGTCCCAGGGCGTATCGGGCGTCAGGTTGATCGGGTTGCCACCCCCGACGCGCTGGAGGAAGACGTCCGAGCCGCCTTCCGTCTCCTTCACGTAGACGAAGTAGTTGCCGTCCGGCGAGAGGCTCGGGAAGGTCTCGCTCCCCTCCTGCTCGGTCAGCCGGGTGAAGGTCGCCTGGACCGGGGTGGTGCCCGCCTCGCCGCCCGAGCGCAGCAGGTAGTCGCCCACGGCGGCGAGCACCGCCAGGACGGCCGCCGCTCCGATCCAGGGCCATGGCGCCCGGCGCGGCGGCGGCTGGACCGGCGTGGTCGCCTGCGTGGGCACGGAGCCCGACGCGGCGCCGGCCAGGAGCCGCAGCTCAGCCACGGCCGCGTCCGCCGTGGGATAACGCCCGGCCGGGTCCTTGGAAAGCAGCCGGTGGACGACACCTTCCAGCTCGGGCGGCGCATCCGGCCGCAGGCGGGTCAGCGGCTCGGGCTCCTGGTCGAGGATCGCCGCCCGCAGCCCCGACTCGTGCTCGCCCAGGAACGGCCGCCGGCCCGTGACCATCTCGTAGAGCACCACACCCAGGGCCCAGAGGTCGGCGCGGCCGTCCACCTCGGCGCCGCGCATCTGCTCCGGGGACATGTAGGCCGGCGTGCCCACCGTGCTGCCGGTGCGGGTCAGGCCGGCTTCGCCCGCCAGCTTGGCGATGCCGAAGTCGAGGATCTTGACCACGCCGTCGCCGGTGACCATCAGGTTGGCCGGCTTGATATCGCGGTGCACGATGCCCTGGCGGTGCGCCTTGGCCAGTCCCTTCGCCGTCTGGAGGGCGTAGTCGACGGCCTCGGACAGGGGCAGAGGCCCGCGCTCCACCTTGCGCCGCAGGGTCTCGCCGTCGTAGCAGGGCATGGCGAGGTAGAGCTGGTGGGTCTCGGTCTCGCCCACGTCGTAGACCGTGCAGAGGTTGGGATGGTCGAGCGCCGAGGCGGTGCGCGCCTCCTGGAGGAAACGGGCCTTGGCCACCGGGTCGCGCGTCAGCTCGGGGGGCAGGAACTTGAGCGCCACGGTGCGGCCGAGCCGCGTGTCCTCGGCGCGGTAGACGATGCCCATGCCGCCGCCGCCCAGGACCTCGCCCACGCGGTAGGGACCGACCTCCCGCGGCACGACGTTGAACATGGTCACCGGCGGCAGCTCGTCGGGCCAGCGGGTGAAGGTGGGCGCCGTGCCCCTGCTGGCCATGACGGAAATACCGCGCAGATCGGCGCGCAGCTCGTCGATCCGCGCGTAGCGGTCGCCGCGCTTCTTCGCCAGGGCACGGGCCAGGATCCGGTCGAGCTCGGCGGGCACACCCTCGCGCAGCGCCGACGGCGGCACCAGCGTCGAGGCGGGCGGCAGCGCTCCGCCCGGGAACGGCCTCTGGCCGGTGAGCATCTCGTAGAGGATCACGCCGAGCGACCAGACGTCCGCGCGCAGGTCGGCCGGCTCGCCGCGGAGCTGCTCGGGCGCGCGGTAGGCGAGGAGGCCGGCCGGCGTGGCCTCGCCGGGGCCGGTGACGCGGGTGCGGTCGTCGAGCGTGCCCATGCCGAAGTCGAGGATGCGCGCCTGGCCGTCCGAGGTCACCAGGACGTTGGAAGGCTTCAGGTTGCGATGGACGAGGCCGTGCTCGTGGGCGCGGGCGAGCCCGGACGCGACCTGGGTGGCGAGATCGACGGCCACCTCGCTCTTGAGCGGGCCGCGGGCGATCTTCGCGGCCAGGGTCTCCCCTTCGAGGAAGGCCATGGCCACGAAGAGGCGGCCGTCCCCGGTCTCGCCGACCTCGTACACCGGGCAGATGTTGGGGTGCTCCAGGGCGGCGGCGGCCTCGGCCTCGCCGGCGAGGTGCAGGCGGTCCTCCTCGCGCACCACGGCGGGCAGGATCTTGAGCGCGACGAGGCGCTCGAGCTCCAGGTCCTGGGCCTTGAACACGGCGCCCCCTCTCGCGCCCGTGGCGAGGCGCTCGAGGAGGCGGTAGTGGGAGACGGTGGTGCCGATCAACCGGGGATTCCGTGCGCCGCCCGGCTGCGGGTCCATGACATGGCTCGAGGGCTCACTGCGAGCCGGGAGTCTACCAGAACCGGGCGCGCCCGCCCCCGGGGACTACAGCGGCGGCGCGAGCGCCTCGCGGAGCCGGGCCTGGAGCAGGGCCAGGCTCCTCTTCGGCGCCCCGGGCCTGGGCTTGCCGTCGTCTCCGGGCCTGGGGTTGTTCCTGGTAGGTCTGCAGGTGCCGCCAGGGCAGTTGGGCTGCTCGTTGGGGGAGGCGGGCAGGCAAGGGGCCTGCCCGCCCGCCAGATGGATGGTGACCTCACGGATGCTGAAAGCCATCGCTCCTCCGATCTGAAAGAGTTTCAAGGTGATCGAGAAAAGGATAGCTCATCTCGGCCCCTGGAGCTCCGGCGTCATCATCCAGACATCCCCCTCGTCCTCGTGCCGGACGAGAAGCAGGCGCCGGTCGTCGCGGCTCACGCTGACCCATTTGAAATCGGAGCGGGGCGGCGGGGTCAGCAGTCGGCGGGACGAGCGCGAGGCCGTATCGAGCAGGAACAGGCTCTCGCCGTCGAGGTAGAGCAGCCGCGGGCTGCCGTGCAGCCATGCCACGTGCCGGCCGCGGTCGGCGAGCTTCTCGAGATGCCGGGTGGCCAGGGAGTAGACGAAGATGCCGCCGATATCCGCATAGCCGGCCAGCCACTTCCCGTCGGCCGACCAGGAAGCCGCGGAGAAGGTGCGCCCGGACCCGGCGAGCGGCAGCGGCCTGGGCACGCGCTGCCCGATCGGCTGCCCCAGGTCGATCTCGGCGGTCCCCAGGAATCCCCGGCTGAACGCCAACCGGCGGCCGTCCGGCGACCAGAGCGGGTTGAAGACCGGCACGGGGAGCCGGGTGAGCTGCTCCAGCCCGGAGCCGTCCGGACGGATGCGCCAGGCTTCGTACTTGCCGCTGCGGTTCGAGTAGAACAGGAGCGCGGCGCCGTCGGGCGACCAGCGCGGGAGCCGGTCCTTGGCGACGTCGTCCAGGAGCTGATGCCGCCGGCTGCCGTCGGCGCGGACCACGAACAGATCCTCCTGCGGCGCCGCGGTGTCGAAGGCGATCCACTCGCCATCCGGGGAGAGGTCGGCCGAGCGGACGGCCCAGGCGCCTTGCGTGACCGGCGCCGGCGCCCCGGCCGTCTCGCCGCGCGCGGGATCGAAGGCGATCCACTCGACATTGGCGCTGCGGTCGTCGGTGGCATAGACGAGCCGGTCGCCGGCCAGGCTCAGGCCGGCGATCGACTCCGTCGGCGCCCAGAGCGGCTCCGGCTCGCCTGGCGCCCTTCCCGATTCTTCGTCGACTCGCACGCGCCACAGGCTCATGCTGTCCCCGTTGTCGCGGATGAAGTAGAGATGGCCGTTCGACCAGACAGGGTTCGCGGTGTTGCGCGCGCTGCCGAGGAGCCGCACCGGATCGCTGCCGTCCTTGCGGACCGTCCAGATGGCGCGCTCGCCGCTGTCGGCCGCGATGCCCCAGTAGGCGATCCGGCGCCCCTCCGGGGACCAGGTCGGCTGGACCGCGTCCGCCCGGGTCACCAGGGCCGGCTGCCCGCCCGCGGCGCTCACCCTCCAGAGGCTGCTTTCCGTCCGGCCCGGATCGGCCCGCTGGGTGGCATAGACGATCTCGGACCCGTCCGGCGACCAGGACGGGCTGTACCCTTCGTGGGTGAGCCGCCGCGGCGACTCGCCCGTCGCCCCCATGACGAACAGGCCGCCGCCTTCCCTCTCGGAGCGGAAGACGATGCGGGCGCCATCCGGGGAGATCGCCGGCTCGGAGTCGTCCTGCGGGTACTCCTCCGTCAGGTTCCGGGGGTTGTCGCCGCCCACCCGCTCCCAGAAGACGTCCGTGTCGCCGCCATCCTGCTTGACGTAGACGAAGACATCGCCCCTGGGCGAGAGGGAGGGCTGCCGCTCGCTGCCCGGCTCGCGGGTGAGCCGGACCGGCGCGGCCAGGGCCGGCGGAGGCTCCTCGCGGGAGCGCAGCCACCAGCCGGCCGCGGCAACGACCAGCAGGACGGAAAGGACCCACGGCACGGGGAGGCGCCGGCGCGGCAGCTCCGCGGGGGTCTGGCCGGTCGGCGGCGGGCCCCCACCCGCTGAGATGCCGCGCAGGTCGGCGAGCACGCTCTCGGCCGAGGGGTAGCGGTCGGCGAGCTTCTTCCGCAACAGGCCGTTGACGATGCGCTCGAGCCCGGCCGGCGCGTCCGGCCGCCAGCGGCGCAGCGGCGCCGGCTCGTGGTTCAGGACGGCGTGGACGACCCGCGGGTCGCTCTCCGCCTGGAACGGCGCCTGCCCGGCCAGCATCTCGTAGAGGACCACGCCGAGCGACCAGAGGTCGGTGCGATGGTCCACCTCGCCGCGGGCCTGCTCGGGCGACATGTAGGCCGGGGTGCCGACGCGCAGGCCGGTGCGCGTCAGCCCCGCGGCGCCGGCCAGCTTGGCGAGGCCGAAGTCGAGGATCTTGACGATGCCGTCGCCCGTCACCATCAGGTTCGCGGGCTTGATGTCGCGGTGCACGATCCCCTGGCGGTGCGCCTTGGCGAGCCCCTGCGCCGCCTGCCTGGCGATGTCGACCGCCTCCTCGACCGCCAGCGGCCCGCGCTCGATCTTCTGCTGGACCGTCTCGCCGTCGTAGGCCGGCATGGCCAGGTAGAGCTGGCCCTCGTCGATCTCTCCGACGTCGTAGACCGTGCAGACGTTGGGATGGTCGAGAGCGGAGGCGGCGCGCGCCTCCTGCAGGAACCGGGACTTGGAGACCGGGTCGCGGGTCAGGGCCGGCGGCAGGAACTTGAGCGCGACGGTGCGCTGCAGGCGGCCGTCCTCGGCCTTGTAGACGACGCCCATGCCGCCGCCGCCGAGCTGGCCCACGATCCTGTATTGATCGACCTCGCGGCCGATCATCGGGTCCTGGGGAGGCTCGCGGCCGGGAGGCCGCGGGCGGGCCGGCGCCGGGATGGCCGCCTCGGTCGCTCCCGGCTCGCGGTCGGACGGCTTTTCCATTCGACCGCAGTGTAGAACACGGACGAACACGGACCAACACGGACAGGCACGGACAGTGCGCCGTCCGTGTCAGTCCGTGTCTCCGGGGCTTACCGCTTGCCCTTGCGCGCCTTCTTCGCCGACGCGCCGGGCTGCTGCAGCGACTTCCTGTGCTCCTGCAGCTCTTCGATGGCCTCCCGCAGGCGCCGCGCGAGGTCGTCGGACTCCTCCACGGTCTGCGGCAGGCGGGGCTGCGCCTGGGCGGCCGCGCGCTCCTGCGCCTCGACCTGATCCAGCGCCTGCCGGAGCTGCTGCTTGAGCGACGGCAGGTTGGACGCCCCGGCGCCCGCGCCCGCGCCCGCGACCAGCGTGGTCACGGTCGTGACGGTCGTTACGGTGGTGATGGCAGCCGCCGTGCCGCCGCCGGCCGCGCCGAAGGCGCCGAAGGTCGGCGGGATCTGCGAAGCCAGCGTGCAGGGCACGATCGCGGCCGGGGCGGTGGCGGGCGTGCAGGTGACGTAGGCCGGCTCGACCTTGGTCGCCAGCGTGCAGGGCACGATCGCGGCCGGCGAGCTCGCCGGCGTGCACGGCGGCACCGCGCCCGCCGGATCCTCGTCCACCTTGGAGGCAAGCGTACAGATCTGCTCGTCACCGCCGGTTCCGCTGCTGGGTATGACCTGGATCATCAGGTCCTTGAATCGGAATGCCATCCTCTCACCTCCTGGAAGCGAACTTTCATGAGTTTCCGACGCTTCCTACCGGAGATGCCGGTGCGCCGGAGGCCTTGCTGAACACGGTTACGGAAAAATCCTGCCAACCCCGCCAGGTCACTGCATGCGGAGCAGCTTCACGTCCCCTTCGTCGCTGGCGCGCAGCAGGAAGAGCATGCGGCCGTCGGGCGAAGGCACCGCCATGCGGTAGGCCGAGTTCGTGTTGGCGGGAGGCGCCAGCAGCTCGGTGGATTTGCGGGTCCCCGGATCGAGCAGGAAGGCCTTGCCGCCGTCGATGTAGACCATCCTGCCCCCGGGCATCCAGACCGGAAAGCTGCCGCTCGCGGTGAGCTGCTCCCAGCGTTTCGCTTCCATCGAGTAGCGCGCGATGCCCAGCCCCTCCGTCCGGGTCTGGATCTCGCCCGCGATCCAGCGGCCGTCCGCCATCCAGGAGGTGGGGGTGAAGATCTGGTCCCCCCGCACCGCGTTGGGGAGCGGCTGCGGGCGCCGCTGCTCCAGCGGCCGCGTGAGATCGATCAGCCCCGGCCCGCCGTCGCCGATCAGCACCACGAGCCGGCGGCCGTCGGGCGACCAGAGGGAATCGAGCACCTCGCCCCCCTTGAGCGCCGTCAGCGGCCGGCGGTCGCCGCCGTCGGCGCGGATCGACCAGGCCTGGTAGCCGTTGCCCCCGCGGTCGGAGTAGAAGACGATGCGCTGCCCGTCCGGCGACCAGCGGGGGACGCGGTCGCGCTCCGGATCGTTGGTGAGCTGGCGGAGCTGCGCGCCGTCCGCGCTGACGACGTACAGGTCCTCCTGCGGGAGAGAGGTGTCGTAGACGATCCACTTCCCGTCCGGGGACATGTCGGCGGAGCGCACGAAGCGCGAGCCCTGCGTCACCGGCGCGGGGACGCCGGTCACGCGCGTCTGCACCGGGTCGAAGGCGATGCGCTCCAGGTTCGCCCGGCCGTCGCGGGTGGCATAGGCGATCTGCGTGCCGTCGCGGGAGATGCTCAGGAACCCGCTCCAGGCAGCCGGCGTGGTGAGGTCCTCGGGCTCGCCCCGCACCTTGCCCGACCGCTGATCGATCGGCACCCGCCAGAGCGTCATGCTGCGGCTGCGGTCGCTGACGAAGTAGAGATAGGCACCGTCGGGCGACCAGACCGGGTTCCAGTCGATCGACTTGCCGTCGGTCACCGCCACGGGCTCGCCCCCCGCGACCGGCATGGTCCACATCAACCGCGTGCCCGTGCCGGAGACCAGGCCCCAGTAGGCGATCCGCTTGCCGTCCGGGGACCAGCTCGGCTGCACCGCGTCGCCCTCGACCGGGATGCGCTCGCGGGCGCCGTCCGCGACCCGCACCCGCCAGAGCTCGCTCCCGATGGACCGGCGCCGCGGATCGACGATCCCCTCGGTGGCATAGACGAGCCACTCGCCGTCCGGCGACCACGCCGGATCGTGGCCGCCTTCGGTCAGGCGGACGGCCGATTCCCCGGTGGCGCCCATGACGAAGAGGCCGCCCCCTTCGCGCTCGGAGCGGAAGGCGATCTTCTTCCCGTCGGGCGAGACCGCCGGCTCCTGGTCGTCGACGGCCGAGTCCTCGGTCAGGTTGCGCGGATTGCCGCCCCCCACCCGCTGCCAGAAGATGTCGAGGTCGCCCCCCGCCTCCTTGACGTAGAGGAAGAAGCTGCCGTCCGGCGCGAGGCTCGGGCGGGTCTCCCGTCCCTCCAGGTCGGTGAGCGAGTCGTTGGTGCGCTGGAGCGGCTTTTCCCCCGTGCCGGGCCAGCCGCCGCCGATACCGCGCACCAGGAAGAAGGCGGCGACGAGGAGGAGCGCCGCCGCTGCGGCGAGGGCCGGCGCCCACCACCAGGGCCGCCGCCCCGGCAGCCCGCCGAGCGGCATCCGGGTGAGCGTGCTCGTGGCGCCCGAGAGGCCGCGCAGGTCGGCGATGACCGCGTCCAGGGTCGGGTAGCGGTCCGCCGGGTCCTTGGCGAGCATCTTCTTGAGGATGCGCTCCAGCTCGGGCGGCGCCTCGGGACGGAGCTTGCGCACCGGCTCCGGCTCCTCGGTGAGCAGGGCGTAGATGATCCCCTGGTCCGTGTCGGCGCGAAACGGCGGCCGGCCGGTGACCATCTCGTAGAGGACCACGCCGAGCGACCAGAGGTCGGTGCGCTGGTCCACCTCCCCCCGCGCCTGCTCGGGCGACATGTAGGACGGCGTGCCCAGGCAGAAGCCGGCGCGGGTCAGGCCGGCGGCGCCCGCGAGCTTGGCCAGGCCGAAGTCGAGGATCTTGACGATGCCGTCCTCGGTGACGATCAGGTTGGCCGGCTTGAGGTCGCGGTGGACGATCCCCTGGCGGTGCGCCTTGGCCAGCCCCTGCCCGGCCTGGATGGCATAGTCGAGAGCCTCTTCCAGGGGGAGCGGCCCGCGCTCGACCTTGCGCTTCAGGGTCTCGCCGTCGTAGGCCGGCATGGCGAGGTAGAGCTGGCCGTCCCCGGTCTCGTCCACCTCGTGGATCGTGCAGATGTTGGGATGCTCCAGCGCCGAGGCCGCACGGGCTTCCTGAAGGAAGCGCGCCTTGGCGACCGGATCGCGGGTCAGCTCGGGCGGCAGGAACTTGAGCGCGACGGTGCGCTCCAGGCGCGAGTCCTCGGCCTTGTAGACGACGCCCATGCCGCCGCCGCCGATGTGCTCCTTCACCACATAGTGGCCAACCGCCCTTCCCACCATCCCGCTGGAGTTGATCCCATTCCCCCTCTCCCCAGCCCTCTCCCCCCGGCGGGGGGAGAGGGTGCCTTCCGGAGCGGCTGCGGCAGGCCGGGAGGGCATGGCGAGCACCGTC
>JBJMGZ010000699.1:0-5094 GCA_045807605.1 Thermoanaerobaculia bacterium
CGGTCCCCCTTACGGCCGACACCGGATTCTTCTGGTTCTTCAACTCTGCCAACGTCGAGATGATTACAAAGATCCTCAACGCATGTGGGTTGAACTCTAGATTCTGGGTATTCGCCGGTGGCTTGACAAATGTCGAGGTCCGCATGCGGGTGACCGACACGCTTAGAAACGTCGTAAAGGAATACACCAACCCGCTTAACAAAAAGTTCCTGCCGATTCAGGATACCGGTGCACTTGAGACTTGCCCGTAAGGACCTCTAACAAACCCGGCCCGACGAGCCGGCAGAGCCCAGCCATGGGCTGAAGGCCGCAGGCCGATGCCTTGGGCTCCGCTCTCCCGGCCCGTTGGGCTTCGCCGAGCGGCCCCACCAAAGGTGGTAATGGGGAACAGCAGCTTTACCAGATTGTCGCGACGTGAGGGTAGTCTCGAATCCTGGTGTCTTTCGACACCAGGGAAGCTCCGAGCGTCAACGCCGTAGCGATGATGATCCGGTCTGCCGGAGTGGATGTCACCGGGAAGCTGGTTGGAGCGCAGGGCGATCCGGTTGTCGAGGGGGACGAACTGGATGAAGGGGAGGGCTTCGGATCGCTCAACGCAGCGCCTCCCAATCCTCCAGCCCGACCGGCTCCAGCGGGTCCACGTAGCGGATGACGGAGCCCCGGAGAGATCGCAAAGCCTCCTCGGGATCGTGGCTGTAGGGGACGATCTTGAGCACCGGCTTGCCGTGGTCCGTAATGACCAGCTCCTTGCCCGTGCTTTCGACCTCCCGGAAGTATTCGAGGGCCTTGGCCTTGAAGCTCGATTTCGATATGAGGCGTTCCATGTCCGGCCTCCTCAGCGCCTGACGACCATGGTCACTTTACCATGGTCATGTCTTTCGGGCCGACATTTTGACCGCAATCCCCGGATAGCCCCGCCTCCCTCGCCGCGTCTACTCTCACTTCCAGGAGGTGAGAGCCATGATTCCATTCCGAGTCGTCGGTATCCCTGAAGAGCTGGCCCGGCAGGCCCGGGCCGAGATGAAGTCGCCGCAGTACGGGCATCCCGCCCATGCCGAGGTCGCGAAGGGGTACGGGCCATGCCGGTCCTGCCTCGGCAAGTTCACGACGGGCCGGGACGAGCGGCTCCTGTTCACCTACGACCCGTTCTCGGGCCGGGACCCGTATCCGTCGCCGGGGCCGATCTTCGTCCACCTCGAGGAGTGCCCGACCTATGACGCCGCGGCGTTTCCGCCGGAGCTGCGGGACCTGCCCCTCACGTTCGAAGGCTACGGCCAGGACCGCTGGATCGTCGCCCGCGAGCGGGTGACGGACGGCGAGGTGGAGCCCGCGCTGGAGCGCCTGCTGGCACGAGAGGATGTGGAGTACGTCCACGTCCGCAACACGGAGGCGGGGTGCTTCATCGCGCTGGTGGAGCGGGCCTGAGGCGGTTCACACAGGCGGGACCAACGGCTGGCATTGGCGAGCACGCGGGCATCTTCGAGGGCCTCGCGTGTCCGCTCCGGGCGGTATAGCACGACATCGTCCCGCCCCTCCATTTACAGCGCCACCCCCTCGCGATCTACATTCTGTCGAAACGGCATGGCGCGGTACCGCGGGCTCTGCCACTCTTGACGGCTCCGCACGACGGCACACAAAACTTCCCCGCTCTCCCATTCAATTTCATACAAGCGATGGCGAACAGCATCAGCACGCGCCTCGCTCATCGGTCCATCCACCAACACGAGAAAATCCCAATCGGATTCGGACTCAGCCTCCTGGCGAGCGCGTGATCCGTACAGGATGATCTCGGCCCCGGGCTCAGCTTCGTGGACGGTCTGTTTTACACGCTGAAGCAACTCTTCCTGTTTCATTTCCTACCTCACACCGGTCGAGCTTAGCGCAGAACCAAGCGCTCACGTCCGCTCCTCCTCCAGATCGGACTTGGGCTCGTTGCGCAGCCGTCGGCCGCCGAACCAGACCAGGGCGGCGATCAGCATCACGAGGCCGAACATCAGGAAGGCGCTGTCGAGGTGGGCGGCGGTGGCTCCGGTCAGGGCGTAGAGCAGGGAGACCGGGAGGAGGCCCGCGGCCGAGGCCACCAGGAAGCGCCGCCAGCCGAGCGGCGAGGTGCCCGCCAGGATCGCCACGCTCTCGGCCAGGATCGGCACCGGCCGGGTCACCACGACCGCCAGGTCCCCCCACTTCCGAAGCAGGGCATCGGCCCGGCGGCGCTCGTCCTCCGGCACCCAGCGGTGGAGCGCAGGCCCTCCCCGGCGGCCCACGGCGAAACCGACCGCCGAGGCGGCCAGCCCTCCGAAGAGGGAGAGCAGAGTCCCGCCCAAGATCCCGAAGAGGGCTCCGTGGGCCACCATGATCAGGCTCGCCGGCACGGGCAGGAAGACGTCCGCGATCAGCAGCCCGACGCCGATCGCCGCCGCGCCCCAGCGGCCCGAGCCGGAGAGCCACGGACCCGGATCGGTGAGGAACGGAACGTCCAGCGCCTCCACAATACCGAAGAGCGCCAGGAACAGAGCCGACATCAGGCCCAGCAGAATCCAGTAGGACCGCATTGGACTCCCTCTTGAAGAAGATCGGAGGAAGTATAGCCCCGGAATTTGCGGGGCAGCGGCTGCCCGCTGAATTCGGGAGGGGAAATTCAGGGGGCAGCGGCTGCCCTTCAAATTTGGGAGCCCGGGAAGGCATCCCGAGAAGAAAATTTTACGGGCAGCCGCTGCCCTTCAAATTTGGGCGGGAAAATTCAGGGGGCAGCCGCTGCCCACTGAATTCGGACGCTGAAATTTGGTGGGCAGTCGCTGCCCACTGAATTTGGGGCTTCGAATTTGATGGGCAGTCGCTGCCCCTTGAATTTGGGCGCCGCGGGAGGCTATTCGGCGCCGTTCCCTGCCTCCTGCCGCCGGGAAGTGGACCTCCGGCGGTATTTCCGGGGCTTTGGGCGCATGCCGAACTGTCTCAGGGCCTCGCTCTGGAGTCCGAACACGCTCTTCAGGAGGTTGCAGATCCGCATGGCGAGGTCGTCCCCCTCGGTGCGCATCTGCCGGATCTCCTGCGTCACCCTCTGGTGCTCGGCCTTCAGCCGGAGCCGCTCGACCTCGAGCCCGCGGGCGCGCTCCAGCCGCTGATTCAGCCCGTCGAGGAGCTCGCCGAGGTCCGGCCTCTTCGCCGCGTATCCCCTGCCCGACAGGATCAGCTCCCCCCACCGGCCGAGCGTCATCGCCAGGGCCACCTTCCGCATCTTGTCTCCTCCAGGTCGCTGGCCCTATCTTATCGCGCCGGCGCCCTACCGCCGCCACCCCTCCCCGCGATCCCCGCGACGCGGACCTCCCGCGGGACGGCGGGAGGGGCCGCCGCCGCGATCGACCCGGGACTCCCCGCCGGGACGGTCGGGACGCCTGGGGCCGCCGGGACCCTCGGGACGGGCGATCCGGGCCTCCACCGGGCGGCCCCGGATCGTCGCCCGCGACATGCGCTCCAGGACCTGGTCCCGGAGCTCTTCCGGGACCTCCACGAAGGTGAAGTTGTCGTAGATGTCGATCGAGCCGATCGACTTGCCCGGCACTCCCGCCTCGTTGGCGATCGCGCCCACGATGTCCGCGGGACGGACCCCGTTGCGCCGGCCCGCGGAGAGAAAGAGGCGCGCCATGCCGCCGTCCGGCGGCGGGACCTCCCGCGCCTCGGGCTCGATCTCGACGTCGAGCGGCTTGTCCCCGCGCGCCAGGCGGGCGGCCGCGGCGGCGATCTCCGCCATGTCGAGCCCCTCCTCCTCGGCCAGCTCCTCGACCAACTGGAGATAGAGATCCAGGTCGCCTTCCTTGAGCGTCTTGCGCAGGCTGTCTTTGAACAGGGCCATGCGCCGGGCCGCCACATCCGCCTGGGTGGGCATCCGCATGGGCTCGATGCGCTGCTTGGTGAAGCGCTCGATGTCCTGGAGCATCCGGCGCTCGCGCGGCGCCACGAAGAGGATGGCGACCCCCGTCCGACCCGCTCGGCCGGTGCGGCCGATGCGGTGGACATAGGACTCGACGTCGTGCGGCATGTCGTAGTTCACCACGTGGCTGATGCGCTCGACGTCCAGGCCGCGGGCGGCGACGTCGGTCGCCACCACGATCTCCGCCTGGCCGCTGCGCAGGCGGCGGATCACGGTCTCGCGCTGCGCCTGGTTCATGTCGCCGTGCATGGCCTCGGCGGCATAGCCGCGGCCGGCGAGCTTCTCGGCGAGCTCCGCGGCGCCGGTCTTCATGCGGGTGAAGACGAGCACGGCCGTGACCGGCTCGGTTTCGAGGATGCGCGTCAGCGCTTCCAGCTTCTGCGGACCATGGACGTTCAGGTAGCGCTGCTCGGTTTCCGGCACGGTGAGCGTGCGGCGCTCGATCTCCACCATCACGGGATTGCGCAGGTGGCGCGCGGCCACCCGGCGGATCTCGGGCGGCAGCGTGGCCGAGAAGAGCGCGATCCGGCGCTCCGCGGGGACCTGGGAGAGGATCCACTCCACGTCTTCCAGGAAGCCCATCTTGAGCATCTCGTCGGCCTCGTCGAGGGCAACCATCCGGACCTGGTCGAGGCGCAGGGTGCCGCGCCGCAGGTGGTCCATGACCCGGCCCGGGGTGCCGACGACCACGTGCACGCCGCGCTGGAGCCGCTGCTGCTGGCGGTCGATCGGCTGGCCGCCGTAGATCGGCAGCACGCCGATCCGGCCCAGGTGGCGGGAGTAGGTGTGGAACGCCTCGGAGACCTGGATCGCCAGCTCGCGGGTGGGAGCGAGGACGAGCGCCTGCACCTCGGCGAGGCCGGGGTCGAGCTGTTGCAGCATGGGGAGCGCGAAGGCCGCGGTCTTGCCCGTGCCGGTCTGCGCCTGCCCGCTGAGGTCCCGCCCCTGGAGCAGCGCCGGGATCGTCTTCGCCTGGATCGGTGTCGGCGCCTCGTAGCCGACCTCGGTCAGCCCGCGCAGGAGGGGCTCCGCGAGCCCCAGATCCGCGAACGTCTGCTCCTGCTCTCCCATCTCCGGCCTCTCATCCATACCAAACCCCCTTGCAGCAACTATACCCGTGTGACAATGGCCCCATGCTCTACGAAAAGCTGAACCCCGACATGCAG
>JBJMGZ010000700.1:0-3729 GCA_045807605.1 Thermoanaerobaculia bacterium
ATGGGGATCGGGACGAGGGGAAAGGAAAAAGGCGAGGGGGCGAGATGCGGCACGCCCCCTCGGAAGATCGACTACAGAACGGTTTCGGACGGCGACGAAGCCGGCGGCTCGGCGGGAGGCGGAGTGACGGGCTTGTCACCCTCGCCGGTGCCCTTCTTCCGGCCGCCCTTCGTGCCGGCCGCGGCCGGACCGCGACCGCGGAACGGCATCAGGCTGAACCCGGCCAGCTGCTCGCTGTCCTTGCCGTAGTGCTGCCGGAGGCCGGCGTTGAGGAACGCCATCACCAGCCGGCCCTCGGCGACCAAGACCGTCTGCTCCTTGCTCGCCTCCTGCTTCGCCGCCGCGGCGGCGGACTGCCTCAGAAAAGCGGACTGCGCACGGGTCTCGATGTCCTGCAGCTTCGCGTGCGTCGGAGCCAGATCCGCGAGCTCGTCGGCTTTCGCCTCCAGGGCCCGCAACCGGAGCTGCCACACCTTCAGGAAATCCGCCTGCGACGAGGGCTGTCCCATAGCTCTCCTTCTCAAAAACCGGGGGCGCGGCTACGCCCCCGGCGGGTTATACTGCGACGACTCCCAGACGACTGACCGGTCGCTGGAGCGGCCGTCCGAGCGGTTGCCAGGCCTTCGGACGGCTTTTCCTTTTTGCGCTCCGGCCCACCTCCTCTGCCCTCCTTTCTAGGCGCCGATGTGCGCCGCCAGGTCGAACACCTTCTCCGTCAGCCCGCCCACGTAGCCGCGGACCGGGTGACCGTGCAGCGTGACGACGACGTGACCCTTCCAGAGCCTCACCATCACCGGCTGATTGCGCAGCATCGCCAGCCGGCACGCCTGCGCCGCAAACGTGCCCGCCGCGCTCGGCTGGGTGAACGTGCGGCGCGTCTCGATCCCCACGCCGTCCGGCCTCAGCCTCCACCCGGGCACCAGGCGCAGCAGCTCCTGCACCCTCTCCGGCTTCAGGTTCATCCTCACCGGGGTCTCCCACATCGTCAGCACCTGCACGTCCGTCCTCTGATTCATGCACGCTCCTTTCGAAGCTCCCGGACCGGCATTGGACCGGAAGCGGCCCTGCTCAGCAGAACTGTCCGGATCGACCCCATCGAGAACCCGACCGCTCATTCCCTGATGGCATCAGGCCAGACTTCCTGCTTCTGAACCTATCTTACGGGCAAGGATCGCAGCTTGTCTAGAGGTTTCTTTGCAGTTCCGGAAGGTAATGTCCGGGGGAGTAGAAAGCGTCTACAGAAAAGGGTGCGCGGAGGGAGCGTGACGCATTCATTTCCGCGGGATCATCGGTTCTGGTCTGGCGGCGGTAAGATCGTGCACATGCAGGAGGCGGTCGAGGAATTCGACGAGGCCGCCGCGCAGCTCCGCGGGGAGCCGTTCGAGGCGTGGCCGGAGGGCTTCGAGGTCGCTGTCGGGTTCGCGGCCGGTGATGAGGAAGTCGGTAGTGGTGCCGAGGGCCGCGGCGAGGCGGCCGATCATCTCGGCCCGGGGCTCGTAGGTGCCGCGCTCGTACTTGCTGATCTGGGCGCGGGTCGAGCCGATGCGCAGCGCGAGCTCGGCCTGGCTCAGGTTCCGCTGCCCGCGGAGGTGGAGGATGCGCTGGCCCATCGCTTCGGCGGTCAAGGGTGTCGGCATCGGGATCGGCATCGGGGTCTCCTTTCGTACGCAGGAGAGGATGTCCCGGAAGCGGGCCGGGCCGGATCCCTGGTAGTGGAAAATTCGGATTCTTCCGATCCGGTCCGGTACAATGGGTGTAGCTGACCCCTGACCTGGAGGCGCCCTGATGACCTGTCCACCCGAGGCACGGCCGCTCGTCGTCCTGTTGCTGGCCGCCATGAAAGGCCTGACCCTGAAGGAGATCGGCAGCCGGATCGGGATGGACGGCAAGGCTGTCTCGTACCACCTCACCAAGCGGCGCGACATCTGCGACAGCCAGTTCGAGCTGCTCCTCCGGGGCGTCGAGGCGACCCCCGGCGACGTTGCCGTGGCCATGATCTGCTACGAGGCCCTGGTGCCCGATCCGGCGTTGGCCTCCGAGGAGCGGGACGTGGTCGAAACCGAGGTGCGGGAGGTCGCCCGGTGGTACCGCGGCGTCCTGGCCGCGGCCGTCCCTCTCTCCCGCGAGGCGCCGCCGCCGGACGAGCATCCCCGGCCCTCCGAGGCCGAATCCGCCCGCGGGCTGGCCGGCATCCGGCTCCTGTACCTCAAGCGGCTGCCTGACGCCGACCGGCTGCCCGTCGTGGAAACGGCCCGGGAGCTGCAGACCTGGTCGCTCTGCGAGCGGATCGCCGAAGAGGCGGTAGAGGCGGCGTCGAGAGACCTGAAGGAGGCGTTCCACTGGGCGGAGATCGCCCGCCAGATCGCCCTCCGGGTGCAGGGACCGGACGGCTGGCGCAGGCGGCTTCTCGGATACGCCACCGCGGTCTACGCCAACACGCTGCGCGTTGCCGGCAAGCTGAAGGCCGCCGACAAGGCCATGAAAGAGGCCAAGCGCCTCTGGCGTACCGGCACCGATCCGCACTACCTCCTCGATCCGGGGCGCCTGCTCGACCTGGAAGCCTCGCTGCGCCGCGACCAGCGCCGGTTCAAGGAGGCCGTCTTCACCCTCGACTCGGCCCTCCTCATGAGCCGCACACCCGCCCGCATCCTCATCAAGAAGGGCTTCACCCTGGAGGTCATGGGCGACTACGAGGGCGCCGTCGAAGCGCTCCTCGAGGCCGCACCCCGGCTGGACAAGCGCTCCGAGCCGAGGCTCTGGTACAGCCAGCGCTTCAACCTCTCCGTGAACTTCTGTCATCTCGGCCGGCACACGGAAGCCCGCGGCCTGCTGGAGCAGGTCCGCGAGGTCGCCATCGACCTGCGGGACGAGATCTTCCTGCTCCGCGTGACCTGGCTGGAAGGCCGGATCACCGCGGGCCTGGGCCGGCCGGAGGAGGCACGCCTGCTGCTGGACCAGGCCCGGCGGGAGTTCGCCGCCAAGGAGATGTTCTACGACGTCGCCCTCGCCCTGCTGGAGCACGCGGGCCTGCTCCTGAAAGAAGGCCGGACGGCCGAGGTCAAGGCGCTCGCCCTGCACCTGCGCCAGGTGTTCGAGTCCGAGGACGTGCACCCGGCAGCCCTTTCCGCCCTGCGCCTCTTCGAGGATGCTGTCGAGCGCGAGGAGGCGACCGCGGCACTGGCCTATCGCATCCTGGCCTTCCTCTTCCGCGCCCGGCACGACCGGGGCCTGCGCTTCAAGTCATGAACCCTTGGGGCAGCCATCGGGATCCGACCCACAACCCGCATCGGCCTGCGGCGGCGCCGGGATGCATCGGCCGTTAGGGTCTGACCCGCAGCCTGCGTCCGCGGTCGACCCGCTCCAGATCGTGGAGAGGAAGGACCAGACGGTGTCGAGGACGGCTGGCTGGCTGGCGAGGGAGCCGATGAGGGCCAGGGCGATGATGGTTCTGCGCATTGGGGCGTTCTCCTGAGCGGGCGGGCCTCCGCGGACCGCTCCTAAGGGAAAGAGTGCTTTGGAGAGCGCAGTTTGGGAAAAGTCCGAGATTTTGTCTACCAGGGGGTCGGAATGGATCGAGAGAACCGGCTGGCGCGACTCTTCCGGGCGGTCACCGACAAGACGCAGCAGGAGCTCGCCCGCGAGCTCGGCATCCTCAAGGGGACCCTGACGCAGATCGAGGGCGGCAGCCATCCGGCCTCCGCGAATCTCCTGGAGAGGATGGCCGAGCAC
>JBJMGZ010000701.1:0-3347 GCA_045807605.1 Thermoanaerobaculia bacterium
GACCGGGGAGACGCGTTGAAAAGGGCGACCGGCTTGTAGACGAACTCCTCGCCTCCGACCAGCCAGTCGAGCGCGTTCTTGAGAACGCCTGGAACCCCGTGCGCGTACTCCGGGCTGGAGATCAGCAGACCGTCGGCCCACCTCACCTGCGCGCGGAGATCGGTGACCGAGGGAGGCTCCGACGCCTCCAGGTCCGGGTTGAAGTGCGGGAGATCGCCGAGCCCGCCGTAGAGGCGGACCTCCATCCCCTGCGGCGCCAGCAGAGCCGCGGCGCGGAGGAGGGCCGTGTTCGAGGAGACAGCCCGCAGACTGCCCGAGATGGCGAGGATGTTCAGAGCTCCGCCTTCTCCAACCCCGCCAGGTAGAGCGCGTTCCAGAGCAGCTTGAACGTGCTGTGCGGCTGGGCGCGGTGCTGGGGACGGAAGCCGATCAGGATGACGCGGCCCTTGCCGACCTTGAAGTCCACCACGGCCGCGCGCTTCTCCAGACGCTCGCCGCCCTTCAAGTAGCCGCTGACCAGGATGTCCTTCTCGTCCTCCGGATAGGAGGCCACGACGCGGCGCTCGAAGCGGCCGTCGGGGGGGCTGGTCTGGAAGGCGGGCGAGTCGGCGAAGTAGGCGGCCTCCTCGGTCCTCAGCCCATGGCTCAGCGGATGCGCGGGATCGAGACGGATGCGCAGCATGGAGCCGGGGCAGTTGAACTGCTCCGCCGGGACCTTGGCCAGGACGTTCGTCACCGGCAGGCCCAGCAGGTCGATCACATACTCGGAGGACTCGTCCAGGGCCACGAGCGTGCCGCCGTCCTCGATCCACTTCTTGAGCTTCTCGCCGCCGTCGCCGATCCCTCCGGCGTAGGGCGGCGGCAGCGGGTCCCAGAAGCGGCGGGCCTCGGCCGAGCTCGGCTCTCCTCTCTCCAGGATGTCCTTGCCCACCGCCGGCAGCAGGATCACGTCCACCTTCCCCTTGTAGCCGGCGGCCTTCATCTGCTCGTTGCTCAGGTTCTCGAACTTGAAGCCGTAGCGCTCCAGGAGGAAGCGGGTCCAGCCCTCGTCGATGCTCGCCACCCAGGGCTTGTAGAGGCCGACGCGCACCGGCTTGACCCGGTACGCCGGACCCTTCGGCGCCTGCTCGAGAGGCCGCACCGGCACGCGCAGCTCGCGCGACAGGCGGCTCAGCTCCTCCGGAGCCATCGTGCCCGCCGGAAGATAGAAATCGCCGGCCATGCCTTCAGAGTCCGCGGGGCGGTCCAGCCAGAACACTTTCTTGCCGTTCGCCATCAGGCGGTTCAGGGCCGTGAAGGCCGAGTCCGCGGCATGCGAGATGACATGGCCGCCTGCCGCGGGAGCCACGTCGCCCCCCGGCCAGACCGGCTCCGTGATCTCCGACAGACTGGAGGCGACGCCTGCGACCGGCACGTCCGCCTCGGCCACCTCGACCCCCATGGCGATGGGGAGCGACCACGAGGTCACGTCGTAGGGCGCCAGGATCGGACCGCCCTCGAAGGCGATGACCTCGGGGTAGCGCTGCGGGCGGAGCATGGTCAGGAGGAACGCCCGGTAGGGCTGCGCCGCGGGGATGACATAGGTGCCCGCGGGCCAGACCTGCCGTCCCAGGGTCACGGGAGAGGCGGAGCTCTGCACCTGGACTCCATGGCGCAGCAGCAGCTCCACGAGCAGGGCCGCGGCGACCGGATCGCGCTGCCCCGAAGGCACGATCCAGGCGTAGGGCGGCTCC
Organism: Thermoanaerobaculia bacterium; assembly: GCA_045807605.1. Lineage (GTDB taxonomy): Bacteria > Acidobacteriota > Thermoanaerobaculia > Multivoradales > UBA5704 > DATMER01. The sequence goes on from JBJMGZ010000701.1 coordinate 1,734, forward strand.
GAGGCGCCGCGCGCCGTCGCCTCGCGGGCCATCCGGTAGACGTTGAAGAGGAGGCTCTGCCGGTACTCGGCTCCGGCCTCCAGGAAGGCGCGGGTGGAGATCAGCTCATACTCCACGATGTCGCGGAGGCGCCACCAGCCGCCCGGCCAGGGGGAGGGGAAGTTGGAGCGCCGGTCGTACTCGGGCAGCCCCTTGACCCCGCCGCGCAGCTCGCCGGACTCGATGTAGACCGGCGTCCCGATGCCGGCGCTCGCCACCTCGGTGAGCAGGCCGGTGACGTTCTTCCACCAGGCGGTGTTGCGCGTGCCGCCCGGCCAGTAGCTGTCGAAGATCATGTTGCTGCCCACGCCGAGCTTGCCGCCCTCCTCCAGCCGCATGCTCATGACCGTGCCGAGCAGGTCGGCGGTGCGGAAGATCAGGGAATGGACCTCGGGCGCGAGCGGATCGGCCTGCGGCGGCACGAACATGCGCGGGCCGGTGGCGCCCATCTGGTGCTCGTCGAGGAAGATCTGCGGGAACCAGCGATGGTAGAGGACGTCGTTGACCGCCTGCGACTCCTTCTGGGTCAGCATGTAGAAGTCGCGGTTGTTGTCGTGCCCGACATAGTGGTGGTACAGCCAGGGCATGGGGCCGCCTTCGTAGGGGGTGCCGAGCTGCTTGTTGTACCAGTCGACCACCATCACCTGCCCGTCCGGGTTGATCGACGGCATGAGGAGCAGGATGACGTTGTCGAGCCAGGCGAGCATCCGCGGGTCCTCGGTGGTGGCGACGTCGTGGACGAATTCCATGGCCATCTGGGTGGAGCCGACCTCCGACGAGTGGATGGAGCAGGTGACGAGCGCGATGGTCTTGCCCTCGGCAGCCAGGGCGCGGGCCTGCTCGGCGGAGAGGTTTTCGGGCAGGGCCAGGCGGCGCGCGATCTCCCGGTAGCGTTCCAGGTTGGCCTGGTTCGCCGCGGAGGTCAGGACCACCACCGGCATGTCGTTGCCGAGGGTGGAGGTCCCCGCGGACTCGATGCTCACCCGGTCCGAGGCGGCATCCACGAGCCGCAGGTACTCGATCACCTTGGGCCAGGGAGCGAGCTTGCGGTCCTCGCCCACCCGATGGCCGAGGAAGGATTCCGGGGTCGGAACTTGAGCATGGGACTGGACCGGGAAGGCCAGGAGGAGCAGGAGGAGCAGATGTCGGCGCATGGCGCCGAGTCTAGCCGAACTCGGGCAGCGACTCCCTCTCCCCCGCGCAGGCGGGGGAGAGGGCTGGGGAGAGGGGGGATGGGATCAACCCTCGAAATGGCAGAGCCCTTGCTTCTGTTATCAAGGCGTGGCACCCTCGAAGATTGGAGTACGAGGGGGAACCTTCGAAGGCTCCCTGGCCGGGTGTCCTGAATCGAGGACGAACATGAAACGTTTCCCCAAGATCCTTCCGGCCCTGATCCTGGCCATCGTTCTCTTCCCCTCCGTGGGAGGCTCGGTGGAGGGTCCTCCGGCGAACGAGGAGTTCCGTTACCGCTGGCAGCTCCGCAACTTCATGGGCGCCGTGGCCGGCCTCTTCTTTCCGCGGCAGGGCGAGGGCTCGCTGACCTTCATGAGGACCAACGGGCACCTCAAGAGCGAG